>JAHFOU010000387.1 GCA_023261525.1 Planctomycetota bacterium
CCCTGCGGCGCGGCGGGTGTGGGCGCCGGACGACGCCTCTCCTCCATGAACCGCAGGTGCCAGTCCCGCCACTGCCGGACGGCCTCCCGGCGGACGTCCGTGGACGCGTTCGGGTCGTAGCCGAGGTCCCCCGGGGTCCCGCGGATCTTCTGGAGGGCCTCCAGGCAGCCCTGCCTCACCTTCAGGTCGTCGCATCCCGGGACCCAGAGGCGCAGGACCAGGTCCGGATCCAGGGCCCGGATGCAGATCGTGAGCGAAAACTCGTCGTTGCTGACCAGGTTCGCCACCGCCTGGCGGCGGGCCTGCTCCAGGAGGGGTAGGCAGGCCTCCACGGCGGTCCCTCCGGAGGCGTACTGGGCCAGGTCCTGCTCCACCTTGGGGGTTTCGCGCTCCAGGCGGATGCCGGCCAGGCGCTCGCGGACCGCCCCCGCGGCCTCCTTGGCCTCAGCCAGGGTCGAGGGGCTGCGGTCCTTCAGGACATCCAGCATGCCCAGGAGCTGGCGGTCCAGGGCCGGCGGGAAGATCCTGGAGTCCAGGAAGGCCTGGTCGACGACGCCGACGGCCAGGACGATCACATAGAGCAGGAAGGCAAGGGTGGCGACGGGATGCTTCATCTGGGCTTCCCCGCTGGTTGTAGCGGTCGGGTTGGGGGCGCGCAAGGACTCGCTGTCAGCGCAGTCCCAGCCTGGCCAGCAGGGCGTCGGCCTCGGGGCTTCCGTCCCCCTCCGGGCCCAAGCTCAGGTACCGGGCCGCCTCCCGGCGGGCGCCCTCCAGGTCCCCCAGCCGTTCCAAGACGAGGGCCAGGTTGATGCGGTGGTCCGCCGCCTCCTCGTTCCAGGCGAGCAGGGTGGAGAGCTCGTCGCGGTACTCCGCAAGGCGTCCGGGGTCCCTCGGTCCCCAGGGCGTGGCGACCCTGAGCCGGGGCACCTGAGGGCTGGTCCCCCGGGCCACATAGATCACCGCCAGGTCGTCGAAATAGGCCAGCTCCCAGCCCGGATGGTCGCGCAGGACGCGCGCGAGGGGGCGGTCCTTCCTCACGAAGACCGTGGAGATGCGGTAGTGGGCAAGCAGGGCCTCCCATCCCGGCTCGGCCCTGGAGACGGCGAGGCATTCGGCGATGGGGCCACGGCGGTACAGGTCGGTCCGGCCGTCGAGGAAGACCTGGAAGCGCGGCCAGGCCCTCCACAGCATCCATCCCCCGAAGTTGTAGTCGTTGAAGACCCGCCCCTCGATGCCGTCCGGCCGCATCAGGAATTCCGTGGCCGCCACCGGCAGGGGACGCGTGTCCAGGCCCAGGCGCCCGGCGTGGTGGCCACGGACCTGATGGGCCAGGCCCAGGAGCAGGATCCCCGCCAGCGCGGCGTCCAGCCAGCGGCCCAGGCGGGTGGCCAGGAGGGGCCAGACGGGCGCCCAGAGCCTGGCCTGCAGGGGGGCCAGGCAGAGCGCGGCGAGCAGGGTGTGGCGCCGGGCACTGTACCCCAGGACGGCCAGGGCCAGCAGGCGAATCGCGTCGAACAAGGTCCCTCGGGTCCTCAGCAGGCGGCCGGCGAGGAGAAGGAGGAAGGCGGTCCAGATCCAGAAGTAGGCGTCGCCCGGGGTCCAGGGCTTCCATTCGGTCAGGAAGGCGGCGGCCCCCCGGATCTCGAAGACATGGGTGTAGAGGCGGATCCCGTAGGGATTGGCCAGGGGGGCGGCCAGGCAGGCCAGGCCCCAGGCCAGCTCGTCCCGCCGGCGCGAGGCGGCGAAGCGTTCGAGGAAATGGAGGGCCCCCAGGCCCATGCCGAGCAGGACGCTCCCGTGCAGGTTCGCCCAGAGGCCGAGCAGAAGGAGGAGCCGCCAGCGCCAGCCTCGTGCGAGGCCCGTCAGGAAAAGCGCCAGCACGGCCCATCCCAGGACGTGGGGGCGGGCGCCGAAGTGGGAGAGCGCCAGGGGGAGGATACCGAGGAGGATGAGGATGCCGAGCCGGCGGTCCGTCCCCCGGTCCAGGGCCGTCAGCAGGAGGAGGAAGGCCGCGGCGGCCCCGGCGGCGGCCAGCAGGGAGATCCCGGACATGCCGAAGGCCCGGTGGACGGCGTGGAAGAGAAGCTGGCAGAGCCATTCGTGGGCCAGGAAGGGAGCCCCCTGGGCGGTATAGGAGTGGAGGTCCGTCCGGGGGATGCTTCCAGCAAGGGCGATCTCCTCCCCCAGGCGAAGGTGGAGCCCCAGGTCGTAACTCCCTGCGGGGCAAGAGAAGAGGGCCAAAAGGCAGGCGGCAAGAAGGGCGAAGAGGGCTGGGCGGGGCAAGGGCGCCCGCTACCCTATCCAGCGGGCGGGGTGGGGTGCAAGGCTTGCGAGAGTTGTTCGTCGTAAGTCGTTGTGTATAAAAAGGTAACAGTCGTCGTTGACAGTTTTGAGGGAATGGGCTACAGTTCCTTCCCGCACTTGCCGATCTGGGTGGATGTCTGTCCCGGTGTTCTTTGGTTGTTGCTTCTGAGTCGGCCTAAGGGAGGATGAGCACACATGGAGGAACGCAAGGGAAGGGACATGGCGAAGGTGGCCCTGGGCTTGATCCTGATCCTGGTCGGGAATCTCGTGGCCGTGAAAGCCTACCCCAGCATCTCCAAGGTTCCTCCCCCGAGCTCGGCCAAGACCCTGAACGGGGCCACGATGGCGGCCCA
>JAHFOU010000068.1 GCA_023261525.1 Planctomycetota bacterium
GGAAGCTCAAGGCCTTCCTCCTGTCCAACCCCTGCAACCCCACCGGGCAGGTGATCCGGGGCAAGGACCTGGCCGCCATGGTCCGGACCGCCCGGGAGAGGCGCTGCACCCTCCTGATGGACGAGTTCTACAGCCACTTCATCTACGACCGGAGCGACGCCCCCGTGAGCGCTGCGGCCTACGTGGAGGACGTCGAGCGGGACCCCGTGGTCCTCTTCGACGGGCTCACCAAGAGCTTCCGCTACCCCGGCTGGAGGATGGGCTGGGCCGTCGGCCCCTCGGCCATGATGGAGTCCATGGCCCGCACGGCCAGCGCCATGGACGGGGGTCCCTCCCGCGTCGCCCAGCGTGCGGCGTTGGAGGCCCTGGAGCCCCGCCGGGCGGATCAGGAGACCTCGGCCCTGCGCCGGGTCTTCGGCCGCAAGCGGGACCTGATGGTCGCCCGCCTCTCGGCCATGGGTGTGCGCTTCGCGGCGGAGCCCGAATCCACCTTCTACGCCTGGGGATGCCTGGACAAGCTGCCGGCCCCCTTCCAGGATTCCATGGCCTTCTTCCGCGGGGCATTGGAGCGGAAGGTGATGACGGTGCCGGGGGAGTTCTTCGACGTGAACCCGGGGAAGCGTCGCAAGGGAACCTCCCCCTACCGCAAGTGGATGCGCTTCTCCTTCGGCCCTCCCGAGCCCAACCTGAAGATGGGCCTCGACCGGCTCGAGGCGATGCTGAAGGGCTAGCGCGCCGCTCCGCGTCGGAACGAGAGCCCCAGGCGGACGCCGAAGGCCTCCTCGAACAGGCCCTTCTTCTGGACGCAGGCCCAGCGCTCCTCGGCGGCGGCCTGGAGGTTCCGGCACCTCGCCCACAACAGGGCCCGGCGCTTCCCGGGGCGGATCCCCGCGGCGCGCACAGCTCCCCGGTGGGTGCGGTCCAGGGCATCGGCCAGCCTCAGGATCCCCCCCAGCCTCCGGACGACGTCGCGGGCCCCGGCGTCAAGGCGGGCGTAGCCGTCATGCCCGGACTTGGGATGGCTCTTGCGATGGTAGCGGGCCACGTTGGCCAGGATCTCCTGCTCCTCGTCCGTGAAGCCCACCAGCTCCGCGTTGCGCACCAGGTAGTAGCCGTGGCGGTGGTGCTGGTCCCGGGAGACGAAGAGGCCCACGTCATGGAGGAGGGCGGCCGTGCCCAGGAGCTCCCGCTCGCGCACACCCAGGCGGTGCAGGGGCGCGGCCCCGTCGAAGAGGCCCAGGGCCAGGCGCGCCACCCGGCGCCCGTGGGGACGGTCCCCCCCGCACCGGGTGGCGAAGGCCTCCACGCTCTGGCGGCGGGCCTCGCTGACGCCCTGGAGGAGACGCCCCCGGCGCTTCTCCACCGTGTCCAGCAGGAGGCCCTCCCTCAAGGCGTAGGCGGAGACGGCCAGGCGGCGGATCCCCAGCGCGGACATCAGCCCCTGGAGGGCCAGGGCCCCGGCCGGGAGGATGTCCGCGCGGTCCCGGTCCAGGCCGGCAAGCCGGGAGCGCCGGGCGGGATCCCTCAGGGCCAGGAGCTCCGCGGTCAGGGCATCGACCTCCCGGCGGGTCAGCGGGGTCCCGGTCCGCGAAAGGTCCCGGGGCTCCTTCCGGCGCGCCTGGGCCATGCGGGCCAGGTTGCGCAGGGTCCCCCCCGAGCCCACGGCGAGGTCCCAGTCCAGGCGCTTCAGGTCGCGGACCACGGGACCGAGCAGGCCCTGGACCGCCTCCCGGCAGGCCCGGACGCCGGCGGGGGAAGTGCGGCCCCCGGGGAAGAAGCGGTCCGTCATGCGGATGGCGCCCAGCTTCAGGCTGTGGGCGTACCGGATGGCCCGGCCTCGGGCGACGAGGAACTCGGTGCTCCCGCCGCCGATGTCCACCAGCAGGACGGGGCGGCCCCGGGCGGGAAGCCCCTGGAGGGCCCCGAGGTAGATGAGACGGGCCTCCTCGGCGCCGGAGACCACCTGCACCGCGACCCCGGCCTCCCGGCGGGCCAGTCTCAGGAAGGCGTCGCGGTTCAGCGCCTCCCGCACGGCGCTGGTCGCCACGGCGCGGACCTCGGCCTTCCAGCGGTCCGCCTCCTTGCGGAAACGCTTCAGGACGGCCACGCCGCGCGCCATGGACCCTGCCGTCAGGCGGCGGTCCCGGGTCCCTTGGCCGATCCGGACCTGCTCCCGCACCCGCAGGAGGACGCGGAAGTGCCCGCTGGAAGGGTCCACCTCGGCAATGGCCATCCGGAAGGAGTTGGTCCCCAGGTCGATCGCGGCCAGGGCGCGGGGGGCGGGGGCGCTCACGAGAGCACGGAGGCGATCCCCTCCTTGAGGCGGCGGTTCGTGTCCTCGAAGCTCCGAACCGCGTTCACGGAAAGGAAGCCGAACTCCTTGGACATCCCGGAGAACTCCGCCAGGAGGCGGCGCTGGTACTCCACGAAGCTGTCGTAGAAGTCGTCCCCCAGCCTCAGGTCCATCCCGGACTCCCAGTAGTCCATGCCCCAGGCGGCCGACCCCCCCTCCTCCAGGAGGCGGCGGGAGCGGAGCTGCTGGGGATGGATCACCCGCGGGATGAGGTTCTCGACGTCGATCTTCATGTAGAAGACCGCGTCCGGGACGGGCGCGAAGCTGAACACCTTGCGGACCCAGGCCGGGTCGGCCCCCCGGACCGCCGCCCGGGCGAAGACGGTGTAGACGTAGCGGTCGGCGAGGACCACGAAGCCGGCCCGCATCGCGGGAAGGATCTCGTGCTCCAGGCGGTCGGCGAAGTCCGCGGCATAGAAGAGGCTGAAGGTGTGGACGTTGAGGCGGTGGCCCGCCTTGGCGTCGTTGATGGCCTTGGCCATGAGGGGGGAACGCGTCCAGCCGGTGGTGACCACCCCGTGGCCCCGGACCTCCAGCCACTTCTGCAGGGAGGCGATCTGGGTCGACCGCCCCACCCCGTCCGTGCCCTCGATGACGATGAGCTTGCCCCCCAGGTCCTCCACATCGAGGTAGGGCAGGGGCTTGCCCATGAAGGCGCGACGTTCGCCAGCCTTTTCGCCTCCCCGTTCATTGGACATAGACGTTCTCCTTGCGGCGGAGGTAGGGCGTGGGCCGGTACTTCGTCAGCAGGCCGGAGACGAGGTCGCGGACCTTGGCCTGCTGGCGGGCGATGCTGGCCGTCGCATCGAGCACGGTCAGGCCGAATTCCCCGGCGATCCGGTCGTATTCCTCCAGGATGCGCCCCTGGAAGAGGCGGAAGCTCTCCCGGGGATCCTTGCTCAGGCCCAGGTCCATGCCCGCCTCATGGTACTTGAGCTGCTGCCTCCCGGTCAGGATGCGCTTGAGGGAGACCTCGATGGGCACCTTGAAGTAGAGGCCCAGGTCGGGGCGAACTGCGAAGCCGTAGAGGTCCCTCACCCAGGCGGGATCCACCCCCCGCACCACGTCGCGGGCGAAGGCGGTATAGGCGTAGCGGTCGGCCAGCACGATCATGCCGGCCTTGAGCGGAGGCACGATGACGTGGGCCAGGCGGTCCGCGAAGTCCGTCGCATGCAGCAGGCTGAAGGTCGCCGGGGTCAGCAAATCCTTCTTCTTGCCGTGCTTGATGGTGTCCTTCACCAGGGCCGAGGAGTTCCATTCCGTGAAGAAGACCCGGTAGCCGGCGCTGTTGAGCCACTTCTCGAGCAGGCGGATCTGGGTGGACTTCCCCGAGCCGTCGATCCCCTCGACGATGACGAGTCGGCCCGGATACGGGTGCGGTGCGTCCAGGAGTCCGGCCATGGGCTATCCTCGCTTCCCGAGCTTCCTCAACTGCCCCGGGGTCAGGTGCCATTCTAGCCGGTGAGGGGGGCCCAGCGCGATGCAGCAGAGCCCCCCCTTGCGGAAGCGCAGGAAGCCCGGGCGGGCCCCCAGGAGGAGGGCCGCCAGCTCCCCGAGGTCCGGCTCGTGACCGACCAGGAGGACCGAGGCCAGCCGCCTGCCGCGGACGGCGGCCAGGGCCCGTTTCGGGGTCACCCCGGGCCTCAGGAGGTCCGAGAGCTCCAGCCGCTTGCCGGCGCCAAGAACCTTGGCCGTCAGGCGGGCGGTCTGGCGGGCCCTCGTCAGGGGACTGGTCAGGATGCGGGACGGCTTCAGGCCCAGGCGGCGGATCCCACGGGCGGCCAGGGTCATGCGGCGGATCCCCTCGGAGGTCAGGGGACGGTCGGCGTCGTTGCCCAGGCCCCTGGGCGCGGCGACGGCATGGCGGAGAAGGTAGAGTCTCACGGAGGCAGGATAGCCTGCCTCCGTCAAGAAACCGTCAAGTTCCGGTGAAGGCCCGACCGGACCCTAGCGCTTCTCCTCGAGACACCACACGATGCCGTGGGCGTCCAGCAGGTAGAGGGACGGGTCCTCGGCGCCCTCCCGGAAGGGGTTCGAGGGGTTGGCGGACAGGGCCGCCACGCCCTCCAGGGACCTCGACCAGCGTTCCCGGCCGGATTCGTCCAGGAGCCTCAGGCGGCCGTCGCGGCCCTGCACATAGATCCCGGACCGGCCACGGCAGATCACCCGGGCCACGTCGTCCGCCGTCCACAGGCACCTCAGCTCCCAATGGAGCGGGCGGCGGACGGGCCGGCGGATCGCCCCGTCCTCGGCCGGATCCCCCGCCGGACGGGCCGCCTCCTCCGACTCCCCGCCATAAACGTCGTCGCCGTCCTCCTCCTCGGAAAGCCATTGCGGGCGCTTCTTGTCGTCCAGCAGGGGCGCCCCGGAGGCGTCCCGCTTTGCCTTGTGGGCGTCCTCGGTCCTCAGGCAGGCCAGGCGGCCGTCCAGGGAAAGGCAGTAGGTCTCGCGGACCACGGTCCAGTCGGGAGTGACCCCGGGCTTCACATAGCTCAGGACCAGGGGCTTCACCTCGATGGCATCCGTGGCGAGGTAGCTGGCCAGCAGGGTCCCCCCCTGGGGATCCAGGGCCAGGAGATGGTGGTCCAGGGAGCCGACGAGGAGGGCACGCTCCGGGCGCTCCTGGCCCGAAAGGGACAGGAGATCATACGCCACCGCCCCGCGCACCGGCCCCATGGCGCCGTGGTAGGGATAGCGCCAGCGGGTCCTGCCGTCGGGCAGGGCCCGGGATTCCAGCTCGCCGTTCCCGCCGACGCCCAGCATCTGCTCCGCGGCATCCCGGGGCAGGACCGGCGGGGCCTGGAGGGGATTCCCCACCGACCAGTGCCAGAGGAGATCGTGCGTGACGCGGAAGCCGCCCGGGGCCTTGGGATCGCTCTCCCGCAGGCGGAAGGCGTAGACGGAGCCGTCCGAAGCGCCCATCCCCAGGTAGAAGTCGTTCGCCGCGGGCTCGGTCACGGGGCGGAAGGGCAGCCGCTGGGTCCAATCGACCTTGCCGGTGCCCAGGTCCACGGCGTCCAGGACGCTCGAAGACGCGAAATAGGCGACGCCGTCGCCTTCTCCGGGAGGGACCTGGAGGGGGCCGCGCAGGGGGTGGATCCAGCGGTAATAGCCGTCCTGACGGTCGATGGCGTGGACCGTGGACTCCGCGGTCTCGAGATAGCAGACGTGCTCCCCCAGGTACAGATGGACCGGGGTGGAGGCCTTCACCTCCGAATGCCAGCGCACGGTGAAGCCCATGGCCTCCAGGGCGGCGGGCTCCAGCAGGGGGCAGGCACCGGAGGCGGAGCGGTCGGCGGGCACGGGGGCCGCGACCGGAACCGCCGGCGTCGCGGCAGGTGGCGCGGACGGCGAGACCTCGACCGGGTCGATCCAGCACCCGGCCAGCAGGACCGCCAGGCCGGACGCGAGCAGGCTAGGATTGCGCATGGTCCGCCAGATTCACGGCATGGGCCTGCTCGTAGGCCTTGAGCCGCTCGATGCGAGCGATGTCCTCGTTGATCAGGTTCACCAGCTTGAACACGTAGGGCCTCCCGTCCCGGCGGTCCTGGAGATCCCGGAGCATCCGGTTCCAGTCCCCTCCGTACAACTCGTCCCGTAGGGTGATCAACATCGTCTCCTCCGGCATCAAGGACTGCACAAAGCGCCGGTGTTCCTCGGACATGGGGCTCAGCCCGGGATTATAGGCCTCCCGGGGACCGGATCAACCGCGGGCCTTCTCCAAGGCCTGGAGGCGGTCCTTGAGCTTGCGGTGATCGGCCGTGAGGGATTCCAGGTCCTCCCTCAGTTTCCGGACGGCCTCGGGGGCCTGCCCCTTCTCCCGATAGGCCTGGAGGACCTCCCGGGCCATGGCGTGGACCCGCGGATCCACCGGAGCGGCCAGGAGGCGCTGGAGGGCCGCGGTGCAGCGCTCGTCCTTCAGGGTGGCCAGCGCGTTCAAGGTCGTCCTCAGCAGGCGGAAGCCCCCCTCGTCCAGCAGGGAGGTCAGGGCGTCCAGGGCCTCGCGGCCCCAGCGCGGCCGGCCTTCCGCCAGGGTCCCCAGGGCCAGGACGGCCGCCAGGCGGGCGTGCTCGGGACGCCCCCGGACGGTCCAGGACTTGACCAGGGCAAAGGCGCGCTCGTCCTCCAGCTCCGAGAGGCCGGCCATGCATCCCGACCTCAGGACGTCCAGGTGGGAGGACCTGGACAGGGCGCGCTCCAGCTCCGGCAGGGCCGAGGGGTCCCGGGTGCGGCCGAGAGCCCGCGCGGCGGAGGCCTCCACGAAGTAGGAGGCGTCCTTTCTCAAAAAGGCCTGAAGGGCCTTCGCGGCGGCCGGATCCCGGAACTCCCCCAAGGCTTCCGCAACCGCGCGCCGCGACTTGGGATGACGCAAGTCCACGGCTTCCAGGAGAAGGCTCAAGGCGCGCGGGGATTTCGTGCTGCCGAGGGCTTTGGCGGTTTCGACCTGCACGCCCCAGAACCGGTCCTTCTGCAGGGCCTGCTTCAGGGCCCGGAAGGCCTCCGGGGTCCCCAGCTTGGCCAGGTCCCGGGCGGCCTCGGCGCGGCCCAGGGCGTTCGGGTCGTCCTTCAGCTGGGCCTTGAGCAGGTCGGCGCCGCGCGGGAAGACCAGGGTCTTGAGGATGCGGTCCTCGGGATCCAACCTCACCCAGCGCGGGCGGCGGGCCAGCTTGAAGGTGAAGGTCTGCTCCTTCTGGGAGACCTCGATCGTGCGGCGGTCCCCCCCGCGGCCCTGGCCGAACTGCACCTGGACCGGGAAGCGGAAGAGCGGGGTCCCGTCGGCCGTGTCCTGGGTCTGCGTGACAGTGAGCGAGGCGGTCCGCGTCTCCGCGTTCCAGGCGTAGGAGGCCTTGAGGTCCGGGTGGCCGGCCTTGAAGATCCACTGGTCGAAGAAGGGCAGGAGGTTGCGCCCGGTGACCTTCTCCACGGCCCGCATCAGGTCCACGGTCTCCACGGACCCCCGGGCGTTGTCCTGCAGGTAGCGGCGGATGCTGGCCCAGAAGGCCTCCTCCCCCAGCTCCCCGCGAAGCATGTGGAGGACCCAGCCCCCCTTCAGGTAGAGGTGGGCGTCGAAGAGGTCGATGGGCTCGGTGAAGACGTTGGTCACGATGGGGCGGCGGTAGCGCCCGTCCTCGCCGAAGTAGCCCTTGGCGTTCTGGAGGAGCTCGTAGCGGAACTCGTCCTGCCCGAGGTGGTGCTCGGTCCAGCAGGCCTCGATGTAGGTCGCGAAGCCCTCGTTCAGCCAGGCGTGGGCCCACTCCTTGCAGGTGACCAGGTCCCCGAACCACTGGTGGGCCAGCTCGTGGGCCACCAGGGGGTCCGAGGAGAAGTCCAGGTGGGCCCGGGCGTCGTGGAGGGTGAGGTCGGTCTGGGTGGTGGCCGAGGTGTTCTCCATGCCGCCGAAGATGAAGTCGGCGACGGCGACCTGGGCGTACTTCTCGTAGGGATAGGGCACGCCGAGCTTCCGCTCGAGGAAGCGGATCATGGCCGGGGTGTTCCCGAAGGCGCGCCGGGCGTCGGCTTCCCGGCCGGGCTGGGCGTAGTAGGTCACCGGGGTCTTCCCTGCCCTGGCGCGGATCTCCGTGAAGCGCCCGGCGGCCAGGGTGACCAGGTAGGTGGCGTGGGGGACGGACTCCCGCCAGTGGAAGGTCCTCGTCTTCTGGCGCCGGTTGCGGACGGTGGAGAGGAGGCGGCCGTTCGACAGGGCGAACATCTCCTCGGGGACCGTGGCGACCACCTCGGTCGTGGACTTGGTGTTGGGCGTGTCGTGGCAGGGGAACCAGTACTTGCTGTCGTTGTCCTGGCCCTGGGTCCAGGCCTGGACGGGCTTGTCCGGGTAGTCCTTGTCCGGCCCGACGAAATAGAGGCCGAAGCGGGGCTCGTCGGCGTGGTAGGCCACGGCGATGTCCACGCGCTGGCCGGCCTTGAGGGGCCGGGGCAGGAAGACGGTCAGGCCCTCGGGGGCGGGCTCCCAGCGCAGGCGCCGGCCGGCGGCCGTCACGCGGTCGATCACCAGGTCCACGGCGTCCAGGGGGATGCTCTTGACCTCGGAAACGGCGCGGAAGGTCAGGGTGCAGGTGCCGCGCAGGGACTTCTTCGGGAAGTCGAGGGCCAGGTCGATCTTGATGTGCTCCACGCGGCAGGGCCGGTCGGGATTGTACTGGGGTTTGGCGCCGGGGCCGCCGAAGGGCTTGCGGTCGGCGAAGGCCAGGTGGCTTCCGAGGGCGCGCGTCAGGGAATGGGAGCAGGGCATGCGGCGTGTCTCCTTTCGCGAGGGGCGGGGATTGTATCGGCTAGGCTCCCCGTTTCGCCACGTCGACCACGAGGGTCTCGGCGATCCGGATGCGCTCCGAGACCGCCGCCGCCGGGGAGCGCTGCTTCCACCAGGCGGCCGCGTCCGACGGCGTCCAGGGGGCGACCTCCCGGCAGGCGGCAAGCGCCTCCCCCAGGGACTGGGCCGAGGCGAAGCGGTCGCCGGGGTCCTTCTGGAGGCAGCGCAGGATGAGGCGCTCCAGGTCCCCGGGGATCCCCTTCCCCAGGCGCTCCGACGGCGGGACAGGCACGGAGCGGATGTGATGGTCGAGGACCTCCATCAGGTCCTTCCCGTCGAACACCGGGCGGCCCGTGAGCAGGAAATACCCCACGGCGCCCAGGGCGTAGAGGTCGGCCCGGGCATCGACGCGGTCCGGGGTCTCGACCGCCTCGGGCGCCATGTAGTGGGGGGTGCCGGAGATCGTGCCGGCCTCCCCTGGCTCGGCCTGCGCGCGGGTGTCCTTCACCAAGCCGAAATCCACGACCTTCACGACATCGGGCACCCCCCCGCGCTCGCAGAGGAGGAGGTTGGCCGGCTTGATGTCCCGGTGCACCAGCCCCAGGGCATGGGCCTCGGCCAGGGAGGCGCAGGCCTGGCGGAGGATATGGGCCGTCCGTCCCGGCGCCTGAGGCCCCCCCTCGCGCACGAGGGTGTCCAGGTTGAGTCCGGGCAGGAGTTCCATCGCGTAGTAGAAGGACCCCTGGGGCGTGCGGCCGTAGTCGTAGATCGCCACCGTGTTCGGATGGGTGAGGCGGCTGGTCATCTGCACCTCGCGCTCGAAGCGGGCGATAGCCTCCTCCCCGGCCTTCTCGGCCCTCAGGAGCTTCACCGCCGTGGGCCGGCGCAGGG
>JAHFOU010000069.1 GCA_023261525.1 Planctomycetota bacterium
TCGGCGCCCTGCCCGGCCGCATCGTCCAGAGCCTGCGCAAGGCCGGCTCGCGCAACCCCGTCTTCGTCCTCGACGAGATCGACAAGATCGGCGCCGACTTCCGGGGCGACCCCTCGGCCGCCCTGCTCGAGGTCCTGGACCCGGAGCAGAACGGGACCTTCAGCGACCACTACCTGGACGTCCCCTTCGACCTCTCGCGGGTGCTCTTCCTGACCACGGCCAACCTGATGGATCCCATCCCGCCGGCCCTGGCCGACCGCATGGAGGTCATCCGCATCCCGGGGTATACGGAGGAGGAGAAGCGGGTCATCGCCCAGCACCACATCCTGCCGCGTCTCCTCAAGGCCCACGGCCTGAAGCGCAGCCAGATGCTCATCACCCGTCCCGCCCTGGAGCGGGTCATCCGCCGCTACACCCGCGAGGCCGGCGTGCGCAACCTGGAGCGGGAGCTGGCCGCCATCTGCCGCAAGGCCGCGCGCCGCGTGGCGGAGGGGCGCCGCCAGGGGATCCGCGTCACCCCGGCGGCCCTGCACCGCTTCCTGGGTCCGGAGCGCATCCCGCCCGACGAGGCCCACCGCAAGCCGGAGGTGGGGGTGGCCATGGGCCTGGCCTGGACCGAGGCGGGCGGCGAGACCCTGTACGTCGAGGCCACCCGGATGAAGGGGGGCAAGGGGTTGGCCCTCACCGGCCAGCTCGGGGACGTGATGAAGGAGTCGGCCCAGGCCGCGCTCTCCTACGTGCGCTCCCGCGCGAGGCGCCTGGGCATCGACCCCAAGGTCTTCGCGAAGACCGACCTCCACCTCCATGTTCCGGAAGGCGCCACACCCAAGGACGGCCCCTCGGCGGGGGTGACGATGGCGACGGCCCTGGTCTCCTGCCTCTCGCGCCGCCCGGTGCGGGCGGACCTGGCGATGACGGGGGAGATCACGCTCCGCGGCCGGGTGCTGGCGGTGGGGGGGATCAAGGAGAAGATGCTGGCGGCCCATCGCCTGGGCATCCGCGAGGTCATCATCCCCGCCACCAACCGCAAGGACCTGGAGGACCTGCCCAAGGACATCCGCAAGGCCATGCGCTTCCGCTTCGTGCGGCGGCTGAGCCAGGTGCTCAAGATCGCGCTGGCGGAGACGCCGAAGGCGTAGCGATCCCGACCGACTTCGCCCCGTTCTTGTAGGCCATGCCGATGACCTTCACGGTCCTCTCCAAGGGGACCTCCCCGGCGGCGCGCACCATGGCCTCCTTCCGGACCGATCGTCCGAGGGCATCCTGGAGGGCCGCGGGGAGATCCTGAGTCGTGAAGGCGGTCGCCGCGCCGGAGCCCGTCGCCAGGTAGACATGGGCAGGGTCGCGGCCGATCGTCAGGGTGACGTCGTCGTGATCCGGATCCGGGGACGGTGTCATGCGCTGGGGCAGGTCGACGGCAGGCCCCTTCTGCTGGATCTCGTCATGGGCCATCATCAGGATGATGAGCAGGACCACGAAGATGTCGCAGAGCGGGGTCACGTTGATGCCCGTCGAGATCCCCCCGGTGCCATCAGGCTCAATGGCTGGCATGGATCTTCATCCCCTTCTGGTAGCGGTAGTAGACCTCCAGGCAGAGCGCACCCATGGCCGTGGTATAGACCCGGCCTCCCGCATCCCCCCAGGTGTCCTGGGCGGGATCCCAGGAGCCGTCCGCGCAGCCTTTCGTCTCCTGGTGCTTGCAGAGGGCCTCCTTCATCGGCTTGTTCCAGGCCGTCCAGGATTCCCCGCCCGTCTGGAAGAGGGCCAGGGTGGCGTAGTACCAGTAGTAGAAGTTGGGGGCCTTCCAGTCCGGGGTCCTCTCCAGCAGGGTGGCGGCCCCCTCGGCCACGCCCTTGTTGCGGGCCATGAGCTGTCTCACCAGCACGCCCACCGCGGTCGTGGTGTAGCCTTCGTGGATCAGCCCCAGGTTCCCATTGGGCTTCCTCAGGTAGCCGAAGACACCCCGGTATTCCTCCCGGGTCTGGTAGACGGCGTCCAGGCAGGCGTCGGCCCGGTCGAAGGCCTCATCCGGGATGACCAGCTCCGCCACGCGGGCCGACTTCAGGGCCATGACCGCCCAGCCCGTGACCGAGGTGTCGTTGTTGCCGTCCGTTTCCGACGGGGTGCCGGGGAGGTTGTAGTTGCGGTACCGCCAGCCGCCGCCCTTCTCGGCGGGATTCTGGCAGGCCAGGAGGTAGTTCACGGCCTTCTGGGCGGCGTCCTTGTAGTTGTATTCCCCCATGCCCACGGCCTCGGCCAGGGCCATGGTCGCGATGGCGTGGTTGTAGAGGTGCTTCTCGGTCGTCTTGGGCCCGATGCATCCGTCTCCGGACTGCTGGCCCTTGAGCCAGGAGAGTCCCCGCCGGACGGTGTCCTGGTACTTCCCGTTCTGGGTCGTGTCCCCGTGGCCCAGGTAGGCCAGAAGGGCCAGGCCCGTGACGCCCGTGCTGAACTCGGGAGCGCCGGGTCCCGTGCACTTGTCGTGGCCCTCTCCGTGGCAGTGGGCCTCGAAGCCGCCCGCGTTCCAGCATCCCTCCGGGCTCTGGTGGTGCTGGAGCCACTTCAGGGCTGCCTTGACCGCGTCCTGGGTCTTGCCCGAGGGGTCGTAGGGCTTCCAGCAACTCTGCTGGCCGCCGGTGGTGTTCCGGGGCCCGTACCGTTCGGCGGGGCCGGTGCTGTTGCCCTCCCCCCGGGGAGCCCGCATGCCCGGGCCGTTGACGAAGCTGATCTCCATGGCATTGAGGGCATCCTTGGGACGGTTGGGGTCTCCGAGGGCGTCATGCCCGGTCGCTCCCTCGTCCAGGGTTTCAACGTGGTCCGACGGCGGTCCTTCCTTCTGTTCGTGGACGGGCATGGGGTGGTCATTGGCAAGGCGGTCCTCCTCGCCTTCCCGGTCCTCCAGATCCCGGACCGTGGAATGGACCTCGGTTTTTTCCGGCTCGGGTTCGGGGGCGAAGGCGGGCGGCCGGGGGGCTTGGGGCACGAAGACGGCCGTGGGGGCGTAGGCCTCCCGCACGGCTCCGTAGCTCCGTCCGCAGGCGTAGAGCAGGACGAGGACGGCGAGGTGGAGGAAGGAGGAGACGCCCAGGGGAGGCATCAGGCCGGTGTAGGCGGGTTCCTCTTCCTCGATCTCGGGCAGGGGGGCGGGCATGGGGCGTTCCTCCTACAGGGGCCTGCCCCTAGGAACGCTCCGAGCCGGCTCCGGTTCAGCCCGGAGACGGATTAGGGAAGAATGAAATTCCTCGAATGCCGAGAACCTTCCGGCCCCTCGTTCGTCGCGTCCGCCTACTCGAACAGGTCCTCGTCGAGCAGGGTGTCGCGGGGGATGGCCTTCTTCGCCGCGCGGCCGAGGAGCTTCTCCAGGTCCTTGGCGGGGAGTCCCGTCCCTGGGCGCTTCAGGGCGACCAGCTTGGGCACCAGGACGGTGCCGGCGCTGAGGTCCCGCTCCGCCACCAGGGACTTGCGGGCGGCGGCCCGGGTGGGGATCTCGCAGGGCTGGGGCTTCTTCTCGCCGCTGCCCAGGAGCCTGGAGACCTCCCGGATCTTCCGCACCATGATCTCGAACTCCCTCGGCTCCATGGAGGCGGCGTGGTCCGGGCCCTCGGCCCGGTTGTCCAGGGTGAGGTGCTTCTCGATGACGCAGGCGCCCAGGGCCACGGCCGCCAGGGCTGCGGCGTCGCCCAGGGTGTGGTCGGAATAGCCGACCGGGCGCCCGAAACGCTCGGCCAGGGTCGCCACGGCCTTCACGTTGGCCTGGTCCGTCGGGCAGGGGTAGCAGGAGACGGCGTGGAGGAGGACGACGGGCGGGGCCGGGTCGGCCGCGGATTCGACGGCCTCCAGGGCCTCGGCGATCTCGTCCTCGTCGGCCATGCCGGTGGAGATCAGCAGGGGCCTGCCCGACTGGGCGGCCTTCCGGAGCAGGGGCAGGTCGGTCAGCTCCCCTGAGCCCAGCTTCAGGGCCGGGACGCCGAGCTCCAGGAGCATCGCCAGGGAATCCGCATCGAAGGGGCTGGCCAGGAAGGGGATGCCGGTCTTCTCGCAGAAGGCGGCCAGCTCCCGGAAATCGGAGGGCGACAGCTCCAGGCGCTTCAGCATCCCGTGCTGGCCCCCCGGGCCGGTCTGGGTCACCTGGTACTCGGCCTTGGGCGCCTCCTGGGTGACGAGGCGGTCCACCCGGAATGCCTGGAACTTCACGGCGTCGGCCCCGGCCGCGCGGGCGGCCTCGATCAGCTGCTTGGCCTTGCGGAGGTCCCCGTCGTGGTTGACCCCGGCCTCGGCCAGGACCAGCACCCTCCCGGGCCCGGGGGGGACGTCCAGGCCGCTCACGGCTGGGGAGGACCCTGGGGGGGAGGACAGGGCGGCTGGGGCGGCTCCTGCTGGGGCGGGCCCTTGGGCGCATAGGGGTGGTCGCGCTTGCTCAGGATGCGGACGGACTTCAGGGGCTCGCCCGGCCTCAGGGCCTCGGCGAACTCCATGCCCTCCAGCACCCGGCCGAAGACGCTGCAGTGCCCGTCGTACTCCGGCAGGGCCGAGGGGGTCAGGACGAACTGGGGCCCGCCGCCCTGGGGGCCCGGGGGGAACAGGGAGAGGCTGCCGCGCCAGTGGTGGCGTTTCGTCTCGGGCCCGTCGGGCTGGCTGCCCGCGGCGCGGAGGGCGAGGTAGCCCTGGCCGTCGAAGGCCTTGGCCTCGGCCAGCTGGACGAACCAGGCCGTGGCCTCGGGCGCATCGTCCTCGAAGAGCTCCACGACGATGCGGCCCCTGGCCGTCTGGATCTCGGCCCGGGGGAGGTCCCCCTTGGCCGCGTCCCGCTTCTGGGCCTGGGTCTCCTCGGCCCAGGCCTTCTGGAAGGCCGTGACGGTCTCCAGGAGGCGGTCCAGGGTCTGGCCCATGCGGGCGCCCAGGTTGTAGGTGGACGTCTTCTCGAGGTCCTTCCTGGCCCCGTCGAAGTCCTGGACCATGAGGCGGGCCTGGCCGCGGAGGAAGTAGCCGTCCCAGGCCTCCGGGCGGGCGGCCACCTCGGCCTCGCCGATCTCCAGGCAGCGGCGGAAGCGGTTCGCGGACTTGCAGGCCCCGTAGAGGCGCTGGTCGAAGCGTGGCACGTGGGGGGCCAGGCGGCAGGCCTCCTCCAGCTCGGCCAGGGCGGCGCCCATGTCGCCCTTCATGTACAGGAGGGAGCCCCGGTCGTAGTGCAGGATGGGGTTGGCGGGCTCCAGGGCGCAGGCCTTGGCATAACTCCGCTCGGCGGCCTCCAGGGCCTGGCCCAGGGCGGTGCGCTCGGCCTGGGTCTTGGGCGGGCCCTCGCGCTTGGCGACCTCCTCGTGGCGGGCCCGGGCCGCGGTGGCGGCCTCGCGCGCCAGGCGGGCATTGTTGACGGTCTCGGGCACCTTGCGGGCCTCGTCGAAGGCCTTGGCATCCCCGGCGGGAAGGTCCGCGCCCAGGTCCAGGACCGTCCAGGAGTCCGGGGCATAGAGGTTGGCCGTCTCGGGCAGGGCCAGGCCCCTTCCGACGGAAACGAGGAGGCCCAGCCTCAGGGCGGTGCGGGAGGGAAGTCGGGCCAGGGAGATCGCGAACTCGGCCTGGAGCCGGTCCATCTTTTCGTAGGAGGCGCGGGCCGTCCATCCGGCGGGGGCCGCCGCGGGCACCCAGGCCTTCCCGTCCCCGATGGACTCGGTCCAGGGCTGGCGCTGGAGGTTGAGGGGGGCGAAGGCCAGCTGGAGGTCCGCCGCGGAGGGGGAGGCCGCGGGCGCCGACCCCAGGAGGAGGTAGATCTCCTCCTGGCTGTCGCAGGCCGAGGGGGTTTCCAGGGCCAGGTACAGGGACTGGTCGTCGCGCAGGATGCGGACCCTCAGGATCTTGGATTCCAGGACCGCGGCGTCCTTCCACTCGGCCTCGTCGAGATGTCCGTCCAGGACCGGAGCCTTGGCCGCCGGGATGCGGACGGGAGCGGGCGTTTCCTCTGCGGCGATCAGCAGGGCGGGAAACAGAAGGGCCGTCAGGAGGCGTGTCATGAGGTCCCCTTTCTCCGGAGCAGGAGGATGCCGGGTGAGGCCACCAGGGCCAGGACCAGGCCCAGGAGGGGCCAGGCCGCGAGGTCCTCCCGCCCCGTGATGCCCCAGAGGCCGCGCAGGGCGGCGTCGTCCAGGAGGCGCTGGCCCACGGCGCCCAGGGCCAGGGAGGCCGCCAGGGCCACCACGGCGAGGGAAGGCCTGGTCCTCAGCACCCAGGCGGCGGGGATCCAGACGGCCAGGGCGATCCAGAGCCAGGCCAGGTCGGTCCGCCAGAGCAGGGTGGCCTCGTACAGGGCGGCGCCGGGGGCAGCGACCGCGGCGATGGCCAGGAGGCGGCGGCCCGCGGAGGCCAGCCAGGCGCCCCGGGAAGGGACCTCCAGGCCCCGGGCGGCCGGATGGGCCCTGCCCAGGAGGTAGGCCATGGGCCCCAGGACGACGGTGCCCACGGCGAGGTAGGCCAGGGCGGCCAGGGCCGCGGCCAGGGGGAGGCTGCCTCCCGCCGCGCGGACCAGGACGTCCCTCAGGGTGACCGAGCATTCCAGGGTCCCGAAGGCGGTCCAGAACACGCCGGCGATGCCGGCCGTCACCCCCACGGCGGCGCGCCGCTCCCGGAGGGTGAGCGCGTCGGGGGTCAGGAGGGCACCTGAACGTCCAGCAGGGCGCGGGGGAAGCCGATGTCCGCCACGGTCAGGCGGCCGACGTAGGCGGAGGCCCCCGGGGCAAAGAAGCCCTTCTTCGGAAGGCCGAAGGCCACGGTCCGCGTGGCATGCACGGCCTTGCCGATCACCTCGCCCGTGTTCGCGTCCAGGCCGGAGGGGATGTCGGCCGAGATGACGGGGGCGCCGAGGCGCTCGATGGTGTCGATCGCGGAGGAGATGGGCTCCTGCAGGCCCCCGGAGATGGCCGAGAAGCCGGTGCCCAGCAGGGCGTCCACCACCGCGGCCACGCCCCCGCAGCGGTCCACCGCCTCGTGGGCGCCGAGGGGATGGCGGATCTCGTCGACGGGCATGCCCATGCGCTTGAGGATCTTCAGGTTGGCCTGGGTCTCCGCCGTCAGGGCGTCCAGGCTCTTGCCCACCAGGAGGACGACCACGGGATAGCCGGCGTTGGACAGGTGGCGGGCCGCGACCAGGCCGTCGCCCCCGTTGTTGCCCGTGGAGGCGAAGATCGCCACGGGGCCGGGCCCCCCCCGGAGGTCGCGGAGGACCTCCTGGACGGCCTCGGCCAGCTCGCGGCCGGCGTTCTCCATCAGGACGATGGGCTGGATCCCGTAGGAGGAGGACGCCACGGAGTCGATGAGCTTCATCTCCTCGCGGGTCACCCGGCGCAGGCCGTCGGCGGGGGTTTGCATCGTGGCAGGGATTTTATCGTTTTCGGGCCCGGGCCGTTGACTGAGATTCCCGATCCGCGATAATCCCTCTCCCTTGAAGACCATCGTCCTCGCCTACTCGGGCGGCCTCGACACCTCCTTCTGCGTCCCCTACCTGCGTGAGCGCCACGGCGCGCGCATCGTCACCGTCACGGTGGACACCGGGGGGTTCACGAAGGCCCAGCTCAAGGTCCTGGCGACACGGGCCCGCAAGCTCGGCGCTGCCCGCCACTACGCGATCGACGCGAAGCGGGAGGTCTGGGACGGCTACCTCACGACCATCATCCAGGGGCACTGCCTGAGGGGCGGGGTCTACCCCCTCTGCGTCTCGGCCGAGCGCACCACCCAGGCCGAGGTGGCCGTCCGCATCGCCCGCCGGGAGGGGGCCAAGGCCATCGCCCACGGCTCCACCGGGGCCGGCAACGACCAGGTGCGCTTCGACGCGGCCTTCGCCGCCCTGGCCCCGGACCTGGAGGTGCTCGCCCCCATCCGGGACCTCGGGATCTCGCGCGAGGAGGAGCGCCGCCGCCTGGCCGAGCACGGCGTGACCCTGCCGCCCAAGATCTCGCGCTATTCCATCAATGCCGGCCTCTGCGGGGTGACGATCGGGGGCGGCGAGACCCACGACGCCTGGGCCTATCCGCCCGAGGAGGCCTGGACCGCCACGGCCGATCCGGCCTCGGCGCCGAGGAAGGGCGAGGTCCTGGTCCTTTCCTTCCAGAGGGGCGTGCCCGTCGCCCTGAACGGCAGGCGCATGGACGGGGTCCGCCTCGTCACGGCCCTGGCCGCGCTCGGGGGAAGGCACGGCGTGGGCCGGGGCATCCACCTGGGCGACACCATCCTGGGCATCAAGGGCCGCATCGCCTTCGAGGCCCCCGCCACTCTCATCGCCATCGCCGCCCACCGGGAGCTGGAGAAGCTGGTCCTGACCGCCCACCAGCAGCAATGGAAGAACCAGGCCGGGGAGGCCTATGGCCAGTTCCTCCACGCCGGGCTGGCCTTCGATCCCGTGATGCGGGACCTGAAGGCCCTGATCGCCTCCAGCCAGGAGGCCGTTACCGGGGACGTGCGCGTGCGCCTGAGGCAGGGCCAGATCACGGTCGAGGGCGTCAAGAGCCGCCGCTCCATCCTGGCCTCCCGGGCCGGGCGCTACGGCGAGTCCAACCGCCTCTGGGACGGCCGCGACGCCGCGGGCTTCTGCCGCATCTACGGGCTTCAGGCCCGGCTCGCCCGGGCGGCGCGCTAAATGAAGATCAAGCTCGACAAGATCGCCTCCACCACCCGCAACTGCCGGCTGAGCTCCGAGGTCGTCCTCTCGGAGCAGATCACGGCGAAGGCCGGCTACGTGGTGGCCGTGAAGGCCCTGGAGGAGAAGTCGGTCTACAACCAGCTCGAGCTGGTCAGCGGGCGCATGACGCGGATCTGCAAGGGCGACCTCATCGCCGGGGTCTTCGGGGAGCGCAAGGCCCTGCGCGGCTACACGGGCGTGGTGCCGGACAAGGTCTCGGTCGGCGACGAGATCAACATGCTGAACCTCGGCGGCGTGGTCGGCAGGTGCATCAGCGAGAATCCCGACCTGGGCCCGGCCATGCGCCTGGAGGTGCTGGGGGCCATCCAGGTGTTTCCTTCGATTGAAGACCGCGTGGGCGTGGCGGCCCACATCGGCATGAACGCCATCCCGCTCAAGTCCGTCCTGGAGCGTTCGGTCCCCCTCATCCTGGTCTCGGGGACCTGCATGAGCGCCGGCAAGACCCACGCCTGCTGCAAGATCGTTCAAGGGCTCAGCCATGCAGGACTGAAGGTCGGCGCGGCCAAGCTCACCGGGGTCTCCCTCATGAAGGATACCTTGGACATGGTGGACTTCGGCGCCGAGCGGGCCATCAACTTCACCGACGCCGGCCTGGTGTCCACGGTCTCCCAGCACGTCACGGACGTGGCCAAGGGCCTCATCACGGAGCTGAACCGCGGCAAGCTGGACGCGATCGTTTTGGAGTTGGGGGATGGGATCATAGGGGAATATGGCGTCCAGGAGCTCCTCTCCGACAAGCAGCTCCTGTCCTACGTGAAGTGCCAGGTCTGCTGCGCCAACGACCCGGTGGCCGCATGGGGCGCCGTGGAGCAGCTCAAGA
>JAHFOU010000388.1 GCA_023261525.1 Planctomycetota bacterium
CGAGTTCCAGATGTACTGGATTTCCATGATCACTCACGCGGAGAAGCAGAAGGACATCCCCCTTTACGAGGAGGCGCTCAAGGCCCTCAAGGCCAAGTACGGCGCCGTGGATGAGGCCCAGAAGTTCCTTGAGGCGAAGGAAGAGACGCTGAAGACCCTCAAGGAAGAGAAGAAGTAGAGGGGAATTGATCCATTGACGATTGAGTCATTGCGCCATTGATGCGTCCCCCCCTTGCCCCCGCGGGGGGATCGCCCTCTTGACGATCTGGCCGTTGGGCAATCAGCCGCCAAGCCGATTACTTTTTCTGCTTATCACCCTCCCACCACGCCGTCCAGAACTTTAGCGCCTCTTCGGGTGGGAGCAGGCGGACCTGATCAGGCTCCATGATCACGACCACTCCCCAGGAGCTGCGGGCCACAGACTCAAGCGCCCGCAGGAGGTGGGTTCGCCCCTCGTACGCCGGGTATTCCTGGGTTTCGTCCCGCCGGGCACCCACCAAGGGAAGGCCGGCCTCCTTGCTCCAGGCCGCCGAGAACCCCTCCGGCTGTCCCTGAATATCCCGAGTCAATCCCTTCGCCTTCAGTTTCCTGTACACCTCCGGTTGCCGGAGCGCATTCAGCGCGATCAATTGAGCCGTAAAGGTTCCTTTCCGGGCCTCCTCCAACAGGACGGGCACGCCGGCCTTGGATCCAAGCCGTGTCAGCGCCGTGGCCGCTTCGGCACGTACCCAGTCCACCTTATCGGCCAGGCCGGGTCGCAACGCCTCTACCGCGTCGCTCGCGTCCAGCTCCCCCAGGGCGTTAGCCGCCGCCGTCCGAATGAAGGCGCTTCTGTGCGGCAGCAGGCTCAACAGCACGGGGACAGCCTCCTTCGCTCCAAGCAGGCCGAGCGCCCGTGCAGCCGTCGGCTGGTCATCGCCGAGGTCGTCGCGGAGCATCCTCAGGAACTCGGGGATCGCCTCCTTTGCCCCCAGTGCTGCGAGCGCGTCTGCAGCACTCCTCCGGACTTGGAGGTCCGGGTCCTTCAGGATCCTGATCAGGTCAGGCGCCGCTTCCTTCGCTCCCAGATTCTGCAGCGCGCCTGCCGCGTTCCAGCGGACCGCAGCTTCCGCATCCTGGAGGGCTTTCACCAACTCGGCTGCAGCCGCCCTTGACCCAACCCACCCGAGCCCCTGCGCCGCTTCAGCTCGAACGGAGGCGTCTCCGTCTTTGAGGAGTTTCACGAACTCAGGCGCGGCCTCCTTCACCCTGAGCTGCGGTCCGAGCACCCACGCGACGGCACGTCGGATTGCGGGGTCCTCATCCTTGAGGAGCTCCATCAGCGCGGGCACGGATTCTCTCGCCCCGATCTCCCCGAGCCCCATCACGGCGGCTCTCCGGGCGCTCGCGTCCTTGTCCTTGAGAAGGTTCACGAGTGCGGCCGCCGCCTCCTTTGCACCCTCTTTCCCGACCGCCTTCGCGGCTGCCATCCTGACCGGGACCAAGTCATCGTTCAGCAGGGATTTCAACAGCGCGACGTTCTCTTTCGACTTGAAATGGCCCAGCGCCTCCACACCCGAGGCGCGAAGTTCATCGATTTCATTCTGATACTGCCGGTCTCGACCCGCCTTGACCTGGCCCCGCTCATCGTCGTTCTTCGCGGCGGACATCCTCCCGGTCCAGAATCCGTCCCACCAGGCCTCGCCCTTCCGCTTTCCCGCCGAATTCCCCCGTTTCGAGAGCACCTCGGACGGCGACTGGATCATCGCTCTCGCCAGGATCTCCAACTGTGAGTCGACCGGCACCTGCAGGAAGTTCCAGTCCGCCCTGTCCCCCGACCATTCCATGACGCGCTGCGGAAGGGAGAGTTCATGCATGCGAACTTCCCCGACGGCTCTGCGTCTGGCCGCAACCGCGCGCCTTGCGGCTTCGAGGATCTCCACGGGGGTCTCCAGGACGTCCAGGGTGCTGCTGAACAGTCCCGAGGGCGGCGGATACCAGCGCTCCTCCTGGGGAACCGCCGGGCCCAGGCGGAAGAGTGTCCAGCCGCTGCCGTCGTAACGGGTGAAGGGGAACCGGGCCTCAATTTCTTTCTCGCCCGCCCTGTACCTGGGATTCCTCGAAAGAAAGACCAAGAACTCCCGACCAGAGTCCTTCCAACCATCGTACCTCTTGTCGCCGGCATCGCTGTCCTCCGCGAATTGGAGGGTCTCCGGTGGCGTGCCCTTTAGGGACTCATGCACTTTGAGGGTGACGATGATCCAGGCTCGAAAGGGGGGAAGGGGTTCTTTCGAGACCTCGGCGACGGATGCGCGCATGACGAGGTCCGACCGGGCCACCAGCCATTCAACGGTCGGAGCGTGGTAGGCCTGTGGCTGGGCCAGGAGCATCGCGGCCAAAGCGACGAATGACATGCTCCAATCATATCCGATTCCAGGCGCGGATGGCGTCGGCCAATGCCCGCAACCCATCCGCCGGATCGGCGTTAGATTGCTATGACGATCGCCCTCATCCTCGCCGTGCTGGTCGGCCTCCAGGACAAGGCCCCCGCCTCCACCAAGGAGGCCACGAAGCAGATCCAGTTCCTCGTGGGCAAGTGGAGGGTCACCATCACCCCCGAGGGGAAGGAGGAGGGCTGGCAGGAGATGCAGGAGTGGCAGTTCAAGTTCAA
>JAHFOU010000389.1 GCA_023261525.1 Planctomycetota bacterium
GAGCAGCAGATCCAGGTGGTCAGACGACCCAGGAGGGGGACTGAGCCATGGCCAAGGAATACCTGAGACCGGGTGTGTTCGTGGAGGAGGTGCCTTCGGGGGACTTCCCCATCGAGGGGGTGGGGACCTCCACGGCGGGCTTCCTGGGCGTCTCTGAGCGCGGGGCGCTCGGGAAGCCCAAGCTCGTCACGAACTGGACCCAGTTCCTGAAGAACTTCGGCAGCTACCGGCCCGACTCCTTCCTGGCCTATGCGGTGAACGGCTTCTTCCTGAACGGCGGCCGACGCTGCTACGTCTCCCGCGTGGCATCGGCCACTGCGGAGATCGCCGAGGTCCTGCTCCAGGACCGCGCGGCGACCCCGCTGGACACTCTCCGGGTCCAGGCCCTGAACGAGGGCCTCTGGGGAAACCTCCTCACGGTGGACGTCCTGGCCTCGACGGCCACGCCGGCCACGGAGTTCAAGCTGGTGGTCCGGGAGGACGGCGTCGTCTCCGAGACCTGGGACGACCTCTCCATGGATCCCGGTGCGGCCAACTACGCGCCCCTGAAGATCAACGGGCGCTCCAACCTGATCCAGGTCACCGACCTGGACAGCGCCACGGTCGCGCCGGGGGAGCGGCCAGCCCTGATCGCGGGCGCTGTGCTGGCTGGCGGGCTGGACGGAGCCTCGGACGTAGCGGACGCTGACTTCATCGGGGACCAGGCCCTGCGGACCGGGATCTTCGCCTTCGACACCGTGGACGACGTGAACATCCTCTGCGTCCCCGGCAGGACCTCGGTCGCCGTGGTCCAGGCCGGCCTCGACTACTGCGAGGGGCGCAAGGACCTGGGCTACGTGGTCGATCCGCCCGCAGGCTCCTCGCCCCAGGCCGTGAAGCTCTTCAGGGAGGGTTTTGACTCCTCCTTCGGCTTCCTCTACTACCCCTGGATCGTCGTGAACGACCCCCTGACCCTGGCGCCGAAGACCGTTCCCCCCGCAGGGCACATGGCCGGGATCTACGCCAGGACAGACGCGGAGCGGGGCGTCCACAAGGCCCCGGCCAACGAGGTCGTGCGGGGCGCCGTGGGGCTGGAATACCCCGTGACGGACGGGGAGCAGGAAGTGCTCAATCCTTCCGGGGTGAACGCCATCCGCCGCTTCCCCCAGCGGGGGATCCGGGTCTGGGGTGCGAGGACCATGTCCTCGGACCCCAACCTCCGCTACGTCCACAAGCGGAGGTTGCTGATGTTCGTGGAGGAATCGATCGCGGAAGGAAGCCAGTGGGCCGTCTTCGAGCCCAACGACGAAGTCCTCTGGGCCAAGATCATCCGCTCGGCCACGGGCTTCCTCAGACGCCAGTGGTTGGAGGGCGCCCTCTTCGGGAAGTCGGACGAGGAGGCCTTCTTCGTGAAGTGCGACGAGGAGACCAACCCTCCTGAGGTCCGGCGGGCCGGCCAGGTCGTGACCGTGATCGGCCTCAATATCGTGGACACGGCGGAGTTCGTGATCTTCCGGATCGGACAGTGGGACGGCGGGCGCTCTATCACGGAACTGGTGTAGGCACTGCTGTAGGAGGGACGAGACATGGCCAATGCACGAGTAGACCCGTTCCCGCGCTACAATTTCCTCGTCGAGATCGACGGGCTGAGGCGCGCAGGATTCATGAGCTGCGCAGGCCTGGAAGAGGAGACGGAGGTCCGCGACTACCGGGAGGGCGGAGACAACACCACCGTCCGGAAGCTCGCCGGCCTCAACTCCTACGCCCCCCTCACCCTGGAGATGGGCTCCACGGCCGACAGCGAGCTCTGGGAGTGGCGCCAGAGGATCAAGCGCGTGGGCGCCCAGGGTAATAGAAAGGCCATCACCGTCATCCAGCAGGACGAGGCCAGGCGCGAGGTGAAGCGCTGGCTGATCCTGGACGCCTGGCCGTCCAAATTCACGGGGCCGGAGTTCGACGCCTCCTCTTCGGAGAACGCCGTCGAGAGCGTGGAGATCCAGCACGAGGGGCTGCAGCTGACTGTGAGGCCCCAGGCCCTGGGCTAAGGAAAACAGGAAAAGGAGGACGACGATGAGCGACGAGACTGGCAGGACCATGACCTTCGATCTGCCCAAGGGCTACGTGGACGACAAGGGCCTCCTCCACAAGGAGGTGGCGATCCGGGAGATCACCGGCTCGGACCAGGAGGCCATGCTCAACCCCCAGCTCAAGGGCAACCCGGCCAGGATGCTGACCGCGCTTTTGAGCCGGGTCATCGTCAGGCTCGGGACCCTGGACAAGGCCCGGATCGACACCGCGGTCACGGCCGCCATGGTCAAGAGCGACAGGGACTTCCTCATCCTCAAGCTCAAGGAGATCGACTCCGGGCCGGAGATGGAGGTCGACGTGGAGTGCCCGGACTGCTCGCGGAAGTTCAAGGCGGCGGTGGACGTCGGGGATTTTTTCTCGGGCTAGGGAGGCAGGCGCTGGGGGCCCTCGGTCTCCTGGCCGTCCTCCCGGCCATGGATTGGAGGATGGAGCCGGTCCTCCGGGAGGTCGCCGCCATTGCCTGGCACTTCCACTGGAGCCGATCCGAGTGCATGGGCCTCTCCCGGCGGGAGCGCTCCGAGTGGATCGCGGAGATCCGGCGAATCCTGAAGGCCTCCTCCCGGGGGAGCAGGGGGAAGGGATA
>JAHFOU010000390.1 GCA_023261525.1 Planctomycetota bacterium
CTGGCCAGTCCGACGATCCACACGGGGGTCCAGTCGGGACGGTTCCATTCCCTTCTCAGCCGGTGGCGCAACCCCACATCGACCCGCTCATATTTCTTGGTGTTGTTCGCGATGAGGTGGGGCTTCACGTTTTTCAGCCAGGCATGGATGAGAGAGTAACCGACCGGATAGTAGGTGCTCACCCAGGGGCAGTCGTGCTGGAGGACGGGGCGCATCTTCCGGATCAGCTCCATCCGTTCCGGCCCGTTTTCCATGTTCTCCATCTTCCGGAAGAGCTGGTCGAACTCTGGGTTGTCGTAGTTCGCCGCGTTCTCCCCGTCCATACCTGAGCGGGCGTTCGGGGCGTAGAAGAGGAACAGGAAGTTCTCCGGATCCGGGTAGTCGGCGTTCCATCCCCAGGGGAACATCTGGAAGTTCCCCCCATGCATCTTGTCCTGGAACCGGTTGTAGTCCGTGGTCCTGGGCTCCAGGTGGATTCCGAGGAGCTTCAGGCGGCCGACGTGCCAGTTCAGGAGCTGCTGGTCCTCGGAACGGGTCCAGGAGCTGTCGAAGTTTAGGATCAACTGCTTCCCGTCCGGCCCGATCCCATCCTTGTAGCCCGCTTCCTCCAGAAGCCTCTTGGCCTCGTCCAGGCTCTTGCGCCGGGGCTTCCCGGTCTTGGCATCCCAATCGAACACGTGGGGGTTCATGGCGGCCTCCCCCTCCTCGTACCCAAAGATTCCATCCGGGATGGGCTGCTGGGCGGTGATGCCCCGGCCGTTGGCGAAGATTTGGATCTTCTCCTCAGTATCCAGCGCGATGTCGATGGCCTGCCGGAGCTTGCAGTGCTTCTCGTCGAGTCCGCCGATTACGGCATCCCTCATGTTGAAGCCCATGTAGGAGATCGAGGTGGTGGTCTGCCGGTGGAGCACGATCCCCTTCTCCTTCAACTCGCCCGCGACGTCCGGGGAGCCCTGGGGGGAAAGGGAGATGGCGCGCTCGAAACTGTCCGCGGGGATGGCGGAGGCGTCATAGTATCCCTGGAGGAACTTGTTCCAGACGGGGATGGCCTCCTTCTCCAGCGTGTACACGATGCGGTCGAGGAAGGGCAGGCGCTTCCCGGCGTCGTCCAGCAGACCAGCCTCCCGGTCCCCCGGCATGCCTTCCGTGGGGTAGAAATCCTCGTGGTAGTTCGGGTTGCGCGCCAGCACGATCCGTCGGTTCCGGTCGAACCGCTGGAGGTAGAAGGGGCCCGTGCCCACGGGGAAGGAATGCAGGGTGATGTTCCGGTCCGTCAGAAGGGGCTGGCCATAGAAATCCAGGGCTTCCTGGGGGACGGGAGCCAGGAAGGGCATGGCCATCCAGTAGAGGATCTGGGGGTACTTCTTCTTCAGGACGAGGCGGAAGGTGTGGCGGTCCACCTCTTGTGCGCCGGGGAAGGAGGGGCCGGCCAGGTCCACCTTCAAGGGACGGCTCCTCTCGTCGAGCACCTGGTTGTAGGCGGGACCGGCCGCCTCCTTCCGCCGTGCCCGCTCCGCCAGCACTTCCTTCCGGAGCGCCTCGGTGTATTCATCCATGCCGACCAGGTACTTGGCCAGGGTCTCCCGGATGGGGCAGGGGATCATGGGGTTGGCCAGGCGGCGGATGCCGTTCACATAATCCGCGGCCACCAGTTCCCTGGACCCCTTCTCGGGAAAGTCCTCCGGGGACCAAACCTTCCCGGCGGTCTCCGCCTCGATGGGCACATAGCGGGGGCTCCCGTCGGATTTTCTGGCGAAGCAGGGATGGTCCTGGTAGCGGATGCCGGGTTTGACGCGGCATTCGTAGACCGCCTGGGCGATCCGCTCCTCCGGGGCGTCGTCCAGGAGGAGGTTCCCGTCCTTGTCGTAGTAGCGGTGGGAGGGGACCTCCGTCAGGGTGAGGGGCTGGAGGGCTTGGAGGTTGTAAGGGCGCTTCAGGTAGTGGTACTCAAGTGGCGGCTCCAGGATCTGGGTGAGGAACTCATACTCGTTGGAGTTGTAGGAGATCGCCGGGTCGAGATCCTTCGGATCCTCGCCGTAATGGCTGTAGAAGACGTTCAGCCCCTCGTCCTCCTCCGGGTAGGGGCAGTTCAGGGGCTGGCAGCCCTCGCCCGATCCCTGGGCCAGGAGCGTGACGGCGAGGACGGCGAGGAGGGGCTTCATGCGCGCGAAGCAGGCATTGTAGCGGAAGCGGCCTCCAGCCGCTCGACCAGGCCCTCTAGCCCCTGGCGCCGCTCCAGGAGGCGCGCCGCCCGCTCCCAGTCGGTGGAGGCCAGGAAGGGCTTCAGGGCCAGCAGGGCCTGGCCGCCCAGGCCCGAGAGGGGCTTCAGGGAATCCAGGGCCAGGAGCGCGGGCTCCCGCATCCCCCGGTGAAGGATCTCGGCGGCCAACCTGTCCAGGAGGGCGCGATCCTCGTCCGACAGGGGGGCGGCGGGCGTGAGGGCGAAGGCGCGTCCCAGCGCCGTCCGGCAGCCTAGGCCCAAGGGTCGCGCTCGCGCATCTTGGTGATGAGGGTCTTGGCGACCCGCCGGGGCACGAAGGCGGAGACCTCGCCGCCCAGGGCGGCCACCTCGCGGATGAGCTTCGCGCTCACCGAGCCCCATTCTTGGTTGGCGGCGACGAAGACGGTCTCCATCTTCCCG
>JAHFOU010000391.1 GCA_023261525.1 Planctomycetota bacterium
GCCGATCACGTTCCTCAGTCCGGCCGCGATCATCGGCCCGGCGAGCCCCAGCATCACCGTGGGGCGCTCCGGATCCGTGAGCATGCGGTCAAGCACCTTCGCGCACTGGCCCACGCCGCGGGCCTGGATGGACTTCCCAGCCATCTGCTCGACGAGGTCCGCGACGGTGAGGTCCGGCGTGACCACAGCCTGGCGGACGGGCGTGGAGAGGACGGCGCGTTTCTCGGCCTGCAGTTTTGCGGGCAACTTGGTGCCGTTGACGTTGGCGGACATCGAGGAAATTTTATCATGCCTTGCGGAAGCCGCAAGGCGGAACGCGCGGTTTCTAGGAAAAAAGTTTGGCGCGCATCAGGCCCACAGAGATCGAGGAAAGCGCTACGGCGGCGACGATCGCGGGGCCCGCGGGCCAGTCGAAGGCCATGCTGGACGTGATGCCGAGACAGGTCCCGGCCACCCCGACCGCCGGGCTCCAGAGCCAGATCCCCTTCATGCGCCGCGCCGAGGCGAGAATTCCCAGGGGCGGGAGGATCAGGAGCCCGAAGACCACGAGGCTTCCACCGGCGCGGATGGTGAACGCGATCGTGAGGGCCGTGAGAAGGTCCAGCGCGAGGAGCCAGCGGCCGGGCGGAACGCCGACGGCCCTTGCCTGATCTGGATCGAACCCGGCCAGGAGAAAGCGGCGGCGGAAGATGAGGAGGGCCGCGATCGCCACGACCGAGAGGAGGACCAGCGTACGGAACCCGTCCTCCCCTGTCAGCAGGAAGTCGGCGAACAGGAGGTTCTTCACCTCGTCCAGCCCGTGGGGGCTCCCCGCGATGACGAGGATGGAGGCGCCCGAGGCCACGGCCGTGAGCCCGCCCAGCCAGGCTTCCGAGGGCATGCCTCCACGGTTCCGGACCGCCCAGACCAGGGCCATGCCCAGGAGCACGAACAGGAAGGACAGGAGCGCAGGATCCGCCAGACAGCAGAACCAGGGATGAGGCGCGTTGACCTCCCGATGTTCCGGAAGATAGACGTCCAGAAGCAACGCCACCGCGACCCCCAGGGTCGCCATCTGGGAAAGGGCCATGGCCACGAAGACCATGCGGCGGAGCACGATGTGGACTCCGACGACGCCACAGAGGGCCGCCACCAGGATCCCGCTCCCGAACCCGAAGGGGAAGGAGCGCCAGGCTGAGAGGAAGGCCTCGATCATGACGCGGCCTCCATCACTCGAAAACGGCCGTCGCCCAGGCGGTCCACCTGGACCGCCCGCTGGTAAGCTTTGGAGAGGCGCTCGGAGGTCAGGATCTCAGGCGCCGGGCCGACCCGCCCTTCCCCACCCTGGATGAAGAGGACGCGAGCGTCCCCCTCGACAGGGTGCGCGAGATGGGTCACCTGAACCAGAGCCATGCCCCACTCCCTCCGGAGCCTCCGGAGGACCCGGTCCAGTTCCCGCTCGGCGCCCAGGTCCAGCCCCTCGGCCGGCTCGTCGAGGAGCACCAGGGTGGGGTCCGATACCAGGGAGCGCGCCAGGAGGGCCCTCTGCTTCTGACCGCCGGAGAGTTCCCGGTACAGATGCTCCGCGAACGGGGCAAGGGACAGCTCCTCCAGGGCCTTCTCAAGACGGTCCGGGACTTCCTCCTGCGGAAATCCCATCCGCACCATCTCGCGCAAGGTCAAGGGATAGCCGACGTCGAGTACGCCGCGCTGGGGAACATAGGCCAGCCGGACGCCGGGCCCCGTCGTCACGCTCCCGGACAGGGGCTTGAGTGAGCCCAGGATCGTCTTGAGGACGGTGCTCTTCCCTCCTCCGTTGGGACCGGCCACGAGAAGAAGCTCCCCGGCGCGGACCTCCAGGTCCAGGGGACCGGCCACGCGGCGGGCGCCATAGCCCACGACGCAGGACTGGAGGGAAAGCAGGGTCTCGCTCATCGGCCCCCCTTCCCTTCGAGCGCCTTGGCCAGGGCCTCGACGTCCCTGTCGAACATAGCGAGGAAATCGATCCCTTCCGCCGGATCCGGCGAGTCCTCCAGGACGATCTGGGGAATGCCCCCAGTACTCTCCGACACGAACTTCCCGGGCTTCTCCGGACGGAACGCTTCCCGGACGATGCATCGCGCTCCCTGAGCCTTGGCCATCCGGATCACCTTGTCCAGATGCTCCGCCGAAGGGGGGATCCCGGGCTTGGGCTCCAGTTCGATCGGCACGGAGAAGCCGAACCGCTTCATGAAGTACCCGAACGAGCGGTGGAAGGGGATGATCGGGGCTCCCTTGAAGGGCTCCAGGCGCTTCTGCCACCCTGCGAGCTTCTCCTGGAGCTTCTTCTCGAACGCATCCCTACGGGCCTGGTAGTCCTTCGTGAAGCCGGGGTCGAGGGCGCAGAGGGCGTCGCAGACGGAACTGGCGATGCGCTGGCCGTTCGCGGGGTCCATCCAATAATGCGGATCCCCGTAAGGATGGATGTCGCCGTTGGCCCGGTCCACCACAACGGGCACATCCAGCTTCTCGATGGAAACTGAGGCGTCCAGGTTCCCAGGTTGCCCCCGCTGGATGCCGCGGTTGCCCGACTGCTCGGCCAGGGCGTCCATCCACTGGTCCAACTCCATGCCGACCCGGACGATGAGGTCGGCCTTCCTCAAGCGCATGATGAAACTG
>JAHFOU010000070.1 GCA_023261525.1 Planctomycetota bacterium
GCAGGAGCGTCTCCACCGGAGTCAGCCTGAGGCTGGATCTTTCCGGAGGGGCCATCGAGGTGCCGCTGGGCGATGCCCTGGTGAGGGCCGCCGCCGGCTGGGTCCGCGTGCGGGCCCGGGTGGAGGGCGGGGCCCTGAGCCTGACGGTCGGCCAGGAGGAGGTCCTGAGGAGCTCCCAGAAGGAGGCCCTGGGGCGGTACAGGACCCCGGAGGGAGGATGCGGGCTGCATTGCTGGGGCGGGGACCTGGAAGTCGCCTCGGCGCGCTGGAGAAGGGTGCCGCCTCCGTGAAACGCTCGGGCCTAGCCCTCCTGGTCGTGGTGGGGGTGCTGGGGGTCCTGGCCCTGCTGGCCGTGGCCTTCGTGACCATGGCCCAGCTGGAGCGGAGGGCCTCCCAGCAACGCCTGCATGCGACCCGGGCCCTCCTGCTGGCCCGCAGCGGCCTGGAGGACGCGATGGCGCGCCTGGAGACCGGGCAGGACCCATCGGCTTCCGGCAACGCCTACCGGGGCCAGGACTGGGACGCCGACGGCGTCCTCAGCAGTTTCGAGGGTCAGCAGGGCCCGCCCGGCCCCTCCTTCGACGCCTGCCCGGTCTCCCAGGCCCTGCATCCGAGTTTCCATGTGAGGACCTCCGCCGCCAACCTGGATCCGGCCCTGGTGGGCGTGGACGGGCGCCAGCGGGGGTGCAGCGGCACTCTGGAAGGCGGCCCGTACGTTCTGAAGATCCTGCCCCAGGCGGGCTTCTACCTCAATGGGGGGGATCCTGCGTCGGCCTCCACCGTCGGCTACAACGCGGTGCTGAAGCGGATGCTGGGCACCCTGGCCGACGCGCTGGACCGGGAGGACGGGCTTTCCGGGGACGGTCCGGTGGCCCCCCTCGACGGCACCGACCTGATCGACCTGAGGCCGTCCTCGGGATGGCAGAGCTGGGAGCAGGTCCGCGACCTGGGCCTGGGGGGAAGCCAGGCCAAGCTGGAGGTCCTCAAGCCCTTCCTCGCGCTGTCCGCCTGGGTGGACCGCAAGGTGATCGCCCCCCACGCCTCCACGCCCCCGGCCCAAGGCACGGTCTACCAGAGCTGGGCGGCCATCAAGTTGGCCCGCCCCCTCGCCGCGAGCGGCCGGGCTCCGGACTTCGAGCGCATCGGCGGGAACATCGTGGGCCGTGCCCCCGTGGGTCTGGCTTGGGCGAGGACCCGTCGCCCGGCCCTGGTGGCCCTGTTCGCGGGACTCAAGGGAGTGTACCTGGACGAGGAGAGGGCCTCCGCCATGTGGACTCCGCCGATGGATGCCATCGGCAGGGTCAAGGCCACGGCGCTCGTCAATACCTGGACGTCCACGGACGACTGCCACCTTGCGGTCGACCGTCTCCTGGCCTGCACCTCGGAGCTGGCCACCTGGGATCAGTGGAATGCCTTCTGCGACGGCATCGCGTTCACCGGGAGCTCCGATCTCATCCTGGCCAAGCGCGACATCCTGAAGGCCAACTTCAATCCGAACAGCGACCTCAACAAGTTCAACCCCAACGTCTCGCTCTGGCGCTCCGTGGACAAGAGCGACCTCCTGGTCTACTCCACGGAATTCAGCCTCCTGTCCGGGGCGAGCGCCCTGGACGTGGAGAGCGCGGGCCGCGTGACGGGCCCCGACGGACGCCTCCTGGCCCTCCGCGTCCTGCGGGCCGCGGTGGCTCCGGCCTCCCGGCTGACCCTGACCGCCCAGGGGGAGTTCGTCTGCGAGGACCTGGGGGATCCCTCCCTGGCCGGGGATGAGAGGGCCTTCCGCCTGCCGGGGCAGGCCGGGGTGCCTTTCTTGAGCTCCAGCCAGGGGACCGGGAAGACCTGGGGGCATGCCCTGGGCCTGGTGGGCCTGGGCTCCCTGGGCGCTGCCCTCCAGAGCTATCCCGAACCCTGCACCCGGCCGGCCGGGCCACTGGCCGTCGCCCCGGCCGCGTACGACGGGAATCTCCAGTTGGCCAGCGTGGAGACTCCGGACGACGCCTGGTACGAAGTCCCGTCTCCCCCGGCCGTCCCGGTGCGGGAGATGAAGCTTCTGGCCCGGTACACAGCCGGTCTGGACCTGGATGTGGCCGACGCAGTCCAGCCGCCGCTGTCCACTCCGGACGCGGACAAGAACCAGCCGGACGTCCAGCAGGTGACCACGGCCCAGTTGGGATTCAGCGTGCTCGACGCCGCCCGGCCGAACACCCTCTATCCGGACGGATGCTACTCCGAGAAGGATCGGGCTCCGTCCTACTTCGATAAGGGCAACGCGGACGGTTTCCATGGCGTCGTGTCCTTCTGGCTCAAGCCGAACCACAGGATCTCCGGAAGGGCGCACCCCTTCCTCAAGTGGACGAACTTCATGTCCGGACTCACGGACGGGGAGAGCCTGGACCAGTTCTTTTTCCTGGGGGATTGCTCCTCTTTCGATGTGGACAGTCTGGACCCGGGGGCCTCGGATGGCATCGTCAGCCAGTTCGAGATCGGCCACCAGACAGGGACGGATGCGGACCTCAACCGGGAGCACCGCTTCGCCCAGGGCACAGGTTCCCCCCATGTCTGGGGGCTGATCACGATGTACTACGACTTCCGAAGCCCGAGCCAGAACGACACCGGCAGGCTCATCCTGGACGCCCACCTGGAGGCAGGCATGACGGACAGCTATCCGACGGCCGCCGGGAACGATCCGGTGTCGGCTTCCGACATCACCGGCGATGACCTGTACGGGCGCCACCGGATCTCCCTGGGGGGCGGACGGCCCAGCCAGGAGTACGAGGTCCCGGCGCACGCCGGCTCCGGGGCCGACGCCACCTTCGACGAGCTGGCCGTCTACGATTTCGGGGGGGCCCAGGTCGTTACGGAGACCCCGCTGGTCGTGAAGCCCGCGGACCCGGAGACCCTGGCGAGCCCTGCCACCCTGGCCTCGGCCCGATTCAAGGAAGGCCGCTACTACAAGGAGTCCGACTACCTCGGGCCTTATGGGGACTCCGCGGGAGCCCTGCTTACCCCGCCGGGCCCCGGCCGCAGCGCCGCGGAGTACTTCAGCCCCGTCCTCCGCCTGGGCGGGGCCTGCAGGATCCGGAGCCTGGCCTGGACCCAGGTCGTGCCCCAGGGGCTGAGGGCCCCGGCAGATCCCGGGCCCGAGGGAGGCATCCTCCTGGAGCTGGTGAACGTCGCCGGGGACGGCTACCTCCCGGACGGCATCGAGCGGCCCTATGCCGATGCCGCCGTCTCCGCCGTGGGGCGGACGGTGGGCGTCCCCTTCCGTCTGCATGCGATCTTCCAGCCCAACCTGGCCAACAAGGACAATACCCCCATCCTGGACCCCCTGGCCCTGGACGACGTGACGGTGGTCTACGAGCCCGTGGGCGGACGGAGGATCCTGGCCTGGGGCACGCCGTGAAGCGGCCCCGGGCCGGCCTGGCCCTCATGGTCGTCGTCGGCATCCTGGGCGTCCTGACCCTGCTGGCCACGGCCTTCGTGACCCTGGCCCGGCTGGAGCGGAGGGCCTCCCAGCAGCGCCTGAACGCGAGCCGGGCCCTCTTGCTGGCGAGGAGCGGCCTGGAGGACGCGATGGCGAGGCTGGGCGCCGGCCAGGATCCCCTGGCCGCCGGGAGCGACTACCGCGGCCAGGACTGGGACGCCGACGGCATCCTGGGCAGCTTCGAGGCGCAGCAGGGGCCGCCCGCGTCCTCCTTCGATGCCTGCCCGGTCTCCCAGGCCCTGAGGCCGAGCTTCCATGCCCGCACCTCGGCCGCCAACCTGGACCCGGCCCTCCTGGGGGTGGAGGGGCGCCGGCGCGGGTACAGCGGCCTCCTGCAGGGCGGAACCTATGCGCTCAAGGTGACGGCGCCGGGAGGCTTCTACGTCAACGGCGGGGATCCCTCCGTCGTGTCGAATCCGGCCCTGACGTCCGACGTGAACACCAACCTCCGGCGCATGCTGGGGGTCCTGGCCGAGGCCCTGGACCGTGAGGACGGGGTGAACGACGGCAAGCCCGTGGACCAGCTCGACGGGGAGAGGCTGGTGAGCCTGAGGCCCGCGACCTCCAGGGGCTGGAAGGACTGGGACCAGGTCCGCATCCTGGCCCTGGGGGGGAGCCAGGCCAAGCTGGACGCCCTCAAGCCCTACCTGACCCTCCAGGCCTGGGTGGACAAGAAGGTCATCCAGCCGAACGTTTCCGACGGCATGGTCAGCGCCGGGCCTGGGGGCTGGGTGCATATCCTGCTGGCGCGGCCCCTGGCCTCCAGCGGCCGGGCCCCGGACTTCGCGAGGATCCCCGCCACCCCGGCAGGGAAGATCGTCGGTCGCGCCCCCGTGGACCTGGCCTGGGCCCGCCGCCGCCGTCCCGCCCTCCTCGCGCTCCTCGCCAACCTCAAGGGGCTCTATTTGGATGAGACGAACGCCCAGTACAGCGGGAGCGGCGCCTGGATCGGCGCGATCGGATTCGCGGAACTGGCCCTGGACTGGGCCCAGCCCACGGACGACTGCCGCACGGTGGCCGACCAGATCCTGGCTTTCCCCGGGGAGATCTCGACCTGGGGGCAGTGGAACGACTTCTGCGACGGCCTCTCCGTCTCCGACGCCAGCACCTGGCTTCCCTGGTCCAACCCTCCGGACTACGACTGCCCCTACGGATACGACCCCGCGAACCCGGTGCAGACCAGCGACCTGAAGCAGGCCAAGCGGGACCTCCTGAAGGCGAACTTCAACCCCAACACCGACCTGAACAAGTTCAATCCCGACGCCTCCCGCTTCAAGCTGGTCGACAAGAGCGACCTCCTGGTCCACTCCACGGAGTTCAACCTGGTTCCCCGCGGCGGGAGCCGGCTCGCCTGCGTGGGCAGGGTCTGCGACGCCCGCGACCGCCTGCTGGCCTCCCGGACGCTCTGTGTGGAGCTTGCCCAGGACCGGCTGCTGCGGATGACGACCCAGAGCGAATTCGTGGCGGGCAACCTGGGCAGCCTGGACGTCGCGGGGGACGAATCCGCCTTCCGGGGGTATGCCTTTTCGCCCGCGGACCCCTTCATCACGCCCTCCGGGGGCCTGGGCAAGACCTTCGGGCACAGGCTGTTCCAGGATCCCGGCGTGAGCCTCCAGACCTATCCCGAGCCCCACCCGGTGTGGACCTCTCCCGCGACGGGGACGCCCGCCGTCTACGACGGGCAGATCGCCCTGGCCTCGGTGGAGACCTCGGACGGCGAGTACGGCCCCGGCATGATGTTCCTGGCCGGATGGGCCCGGGACTACCGCGGGGATTTCAGCGGGGGGGGCGGGGTGCTGGACAACCAGGTGACGACGGGGGGCATCGCCCCGCCGCCGCCCGAGACGCCCGTCTGGGGAGCATCGCGCTGGGGGATGCTGAGGCCGGACGGGGTCTACGAGGAGGACGGGACCAACCGGGTGCTGGCCTACCAGGCGCTGGGCAACGCCGCGGCCAGCCGGGGCACGGCCTCCTTCTGGTGGAAGCCGGGATACGAGGTCGCCAAGGTCACGCAGTGCATGGGGCACGGCCATCAGCTGTTCAGCAACTCCCTGACGTACCCGCCTCCCGGGGCCTTCAACCCCACCGCGCGCATGGTCTTCTTCAGCCTGATCGGCGCCTTCCGGGAGCCCTCCTACTACGATTCCTCCGGCGCCGACCAGCTGGCCTTCTTCTGGGAGAACGGGTTCTGGGCCGGGGACGACCTGCACGAGCAGTACAAGACGACCCCCAGCGACGACCAGGGCCAGCGCCTGGCAGGGCGCCGTTGGAAGCTCCTGACCCTGAACTGGGACATGAACCAGGCGGACGAGGCGCTGGGCTCCCACATCTACATCGACCGGGGCCTCCTGGCCAGCGAGCAGAACGAGGCCGCCCGTTATCCGAGAAGCCCCCAGATCGAGGGGCCGGCCGTGGACTTCCGCTACGCCGACGGCCAGGGCGGCGCCTCCAACGTCTTCTACCTCGGGCCCGAGCCGCGCCACGTCAATTCCTGGGGCTGGCAGGCCTTCTCCGGCGGCGGCGGCACCTGGGACAACTGGAACAACCCCGTGGACGCCACCCTCGACGAGTTCGCCCTGTACGACCTGGGGGAGAGCGCGGGCAAGCCGGGCGACGGCCTGGAGCGCACCCAGAAGATGCTCCACGCCCGCTTCGAGGCGGGGCGGTTCTACAAGGAGTCCGCCTACGGGGCCTACCATGACGCCACGGAGGTCCTGGACACCCCCCTGGGCCCCGACCGCAACGCCGGGGAATGGTTCTCGGCGCCCATCGACCTTGGCGGCGCGCGGATCCGGACCCTGGCCTGGACCCAGATCGTGCCGAGGGACCTGAGGGCGCCTGCCGTGAAGCGCGGCAAGCCCGAGGACGGGGACGACGGCCCGGACGGCCGGGTGGTGCTGGAGCTGGCCCACGCCGGCGTCCAGGTCCCCGCCGCGGCGGGCAAGGACTATGCCCCGGATGCCGGGGGCAACCCCATCCGCACCCTCTTCACCCGGTCCGGAGGCCAGGCGGTCGGGCGGCAGGTGAACGGCCCCTTCCGTCTCCACGCGGTCTTCCAGCCCAACCTCTCGGACCCGGCCCGGACGGCCATCCTGGATCCCCTGGCCCTGGACGACGTCACGGTGGCCTACCAGCCGGCCGGCGGCGCTCCGATCTCGGCCTGGGGAGAGGGGGAGTAGCCGGCATGCGCCGGGGCCTGGCGCTTCTGGTGGTGGTGGGGGTCCTGGGCGTCCTGGCCCTGCTGGCCGTAGCTTTCCTGACGATGTCTCAGCTGGAGCGGAAGGCCTCCGGGCAGCGATTGAACGCGAGCCGGGCTCTTCTCCTGGCGAGAAGCGGCCTGGAGGATGCGATGGCGAGGTTGGAGGCCGGGCAGGATCCCACGGCCCCCGGCAACGACTACCGGGGCCAGGACTGGGACGCCGACGGGGTCCTGAGCGCGTTCGAGGCCCAGCAGGCCCTGCCTGCCTCTGGCTTCCTTACCTGCCCGCTTTCCCAGGCCCTGAGGCCGAGCTTTCATGTGAGGTCCACTGCCGCCAGCACCGCGCCGGCCCTGGCGGGGGTGGACGGACGCCAGCGCGGGTCCAGCGGTGCCTTGCAGGGGAACACCTACGCACTGAAGATCCTGCCCCAGGCCGGCTTCTATGTGAACGGGGGGGATCCCGCCGCCCTGCCCTCGGCGGGCTACAACGGGGTCCTGAGGCGGATGCTGGGGACCCTGGCGGAGGCGATCGACCGGGAGGACGCCGTCGCCGGGAACGGCCCCGTCACCCAGGCCGACGGGTTCCGCCTGGTGGATCTGAGGCCCCAGGCGGGCTGGCAGGGCTGGGAGCAGGTCCGCGACCTGGCCCTGAGCGCCAGCCAGGCGAAGCTGGAGGCCCTGAAACCCTATCTGACCCTGCACGCCTGGGTGGACCGCAAGGTGATCGCCCCGAACGCTTCGCTGGGGATGGTCGGCACCAGCCCCCACAGCTGGGCGGAGATCAAGCTGGCCCGCCCGCTGGCGGCGAACGGCCGGGCCCCGGACTTCGAGAGGATCAACGGCGGCATCGTGGGCCGCGCCCCCGTGGACCTGGGGTGGGCCCGGCATCAGCGTCCCGCCCTGATCGCCCTGCTGGCCGGCCTGAAAGGGCTGTACCTGGATGAGAAGCCCGCCGCCTACAGGAAATTCTTCGACCGGGTCGGCTGCCCCCAGGCGGTGGAGATCCCCCTGGACTGGGCCCAGGGCACGGATGTGTGCCGGGGGCTGGCCGGACATCTCCTGTCGAGCACCTCGGACCTGTCGAGCTGGGACCGGTTCAACGCCTTCTGCGACGCCATCCCCATGGCCTTGCTCACCGGCACCTCGGACGACCGCGAGGCCCAGCGGGACCTCCTGAAGGCCAACTTCAACCCCAACAGCGACCTCAACAAGTTCAACCCGAACCGGTCCCACTGGCGGACGGTGGACAAGAGCGATCTCCTCGTCTACTCCACGGAATTCGGCCTCCACCCCTGCCACGGCAGGGAGATCGAGTCGGAGGGGCGGGTCGTTTCGGAAGGGAGGCTTCTGGCCCGCTGCGGGCTCCAGGCCTCCCTGGGCGGCCCTTCCCAGCTTCGACTCACGACCCAGAAGGAGTTCCTCTGCGAGGATCTCGGCCGGCCCGACGAGGCCGGGGACGAGGGGCCTCCGCGCCAGGCCGGGCAGTGGGGGAACCTGAACCAGGGGGCCCCCAGGACCTGGGGCCACGCCCTGGCGGGCTTCGCCTCGGGGACCTGCCTGCAGAGCTATCCGGAGCCTGCCGTGGATGCCGGGGGAGGCCTTTCCATCAACCCTGCCGACTACGACGGCAACCTCCAGCTGGCGACGGTGGAGACCCCGGCGGACGACTGGTACGGCGTGGCGGCCGCCAGCAAGAACATGATGATGCTGGCCCGATTCGACGACGGGTTCGACCTGGACCTGCATGACGGGCCGGACGGGACGAACCAGGTCCAGGACCAGCCCCAGATGGTCCGGACCACCGAGCTGGGGAACGGGCTCCTGCACGCGACGAAGCCGGTCACCCTGTATCCGGACGGGGCCTATTCGGAGCTGGACCGTGCGCCGACCTGGCTGGACCAAGGCAACGTCAACGGCTTCAACGGGCTCATGTCCTTCTGGATCAAGCCCAACCAGTGGCATGCCCAGAAGCTGGCCCTGGACCGGGGCCACCCCTACGTCAGCTGGACCAACTGCCAGAGCCTGCTCGGGGCGGCGGATGAGAACCAGTTCTTCGCGCTGGCGGACTCCTACTGGATGGGGACGAGCCGCTCCCTCAGCCTGTTCTACGAAAGCGCCAGGAGGAACACGTCGACCAATGACCTGAACATGGAACACCATTTCGCGGTCATTCCCTCCCAGATCGGCGCGCCCCTGGAGGCCCACCGATGGCACCTCCTGTCGTTCTATTACGACTTCAAGGCCCCCTTGGGCTCCCCGACCTATGGCCGCCTGCGTCTGGATCACGGCCAGTACGCGGGCAATCCGAGGTGGACGGGCGAGGAGGACAATTACCTGGGCCTCATCGGCAACGATCCGGCCCTGGCGAGCGACATCACCGTGGGGGACATCCTGGGGCCTCACGCGATCGCCCTCGGCAACTCCCGGTATTTCGGGGAGACGATCGGCGCCGTCGCGACGAGGCTGGGGAAGGGCGCCGACGCCACGATGGACGAGTTCGTGGCCTACGATTTCGGGCAGGAGATCCCCAGCGTGGACATCCTTGCGCTGGAACGCTACCGGGAGGGCCGCTACTACCGGGGGGCGGACGATGCAGCCCCGGGCGCCCCGGCCGCCGCGGATCAGGCGGCCGTCTACCTGACCCCGCGCCTGTCCCTGCCGGCCACGGCCCGCATCGAGAAGGTCGCCTGGACCTGTTGCAGGCCCGAAGCCCTGGCCGGGGATT
>JAHFOU010000071.1:0-6423 GCA_023261525.1 Planctomycetota bacterium
AGCGAGGCGGCCACCAGGACCCCGATCAGGGCCGCGGCCAGGGACTCCAGGCCCACCAGGGCCCGCACCGGCCCGGCGGCGGCCCCTTGGGCCTCCTCCACACTGCGGCGGGAGACGGCGGCCGCGACCAGGGCCTCTCGCCCCCCCCCTCCCACGCTTCGGAAGGCGACCAGGTGCCCCTCGTCGCCGAGCCGGCGCTCCTCGATCAGGGCGCCCGCCGCGGGAGCCCTCAAGGGAAGGTCCCTCAGCAGGGGCCTCCAGGCCCCCAGCTCGGCCTCGGGGACGGAGGAGGCCAGGACTTCGCGCCGGGCGTCGAGCACGAAGATGCGGGCGTCCGCGAGCCGTCCCATGAAGGCCATGTGGCGGGATTCCAGCGGGGAGCCCGAATCGGCCAGGTGGCCGACGAGACGTCCCAGCCGGGCGCGGACATCCTCCTCCACCTGGGCCGCCACGCGGCGCTCGGCAGCCCAGCCCAGGAGGACCGCGGCCGAGGCGCCCAGCAGGGCGAAGGGCAGGATGATGCGCCAGCGGATCGGCAGGAAGATGCGGGCGGACGCCACGGCGGCTAGGCCGTCATCTGGGCCTGGGCGGCTTCCTGGACGGTCTCGAAGCCCAGGTCGCGGATCATCTTCAGGTCCGCCTCCACGCCCTGGCCGGGGGTGTTCAGGTAGCCGTCAGTGAAAATCGAATTCGCCGCGTAGAGGGCCATGGGCTGGAGGGCGCCCAGCTTCTCCTCGCGTCCCGCCGCGGCGCGGATGTCCTTGTCCGGGTTCAGGAGACGGAAGAGGCAGAGGACCTTGAGGCAGTAGGCCGGGGTCGAGGGGGCGGAGGTCGCCGCCTTGGGCGTCCCGCTCCAGCTCTCCATCAGGAAGTTCACGGGGATGGAGGACACGCCCAGCTCCCGCACCGCCAAGGCCAGGTCGGCCACGTCCTCGGAGGTCTCGCCCATCCCGACGATGCCCCCGGAGCAGAGTTCCATGCCGGCGGCCTTGGCCGTGCGCAGGGTGTCGATGCGGTCCTTCCAGCTGTGGGTGGTGCAGACCTCAGGGAAGAAGCGCTCGGAGGATTCGAGGTTGTGGTTGAAGCGGTCGACCCCGGCTTCGGCCAGGCGCTTCGCCCTTGGCACGGTCAGGAGACCCAACGAGGTGCAGACGCGGATGGGCACCGAGGCCTTGATGCGGCGCACCGCGTCGCAGAGCACGTCCAGGTCCGCGTCCGAGGGGCCCCGCGTGGCCGTGACGATGCAGAACTTCCAGGCCCCGCGCTGGTGGGCCATCTCGGCCTCCTTGACGATCTGGTCGGCGGACTCCAGCTTGTACGGCTCCAGCTCCTTCGTCGCCTTGGAGGACTGGGCGCAGAAGCCGCAGTCCTCCGCGCAGGCCCCCCGCTTGGCGTTCATGAGGACATGGACCTTGACCTTGTTGCCGTGGAAGTGGCGCCGCACTCGCCAGGCCGCGGCCAGCAGGGCCGGGAGCTCGGCGTCGGCGGCCCGGAGGATGCCCAGGGCCTCCTCGCGGGAGAGGATCCCGCCGGAGAGGGCCTTGTCCGCCAGGGCTTCGAAGTCAGGCATGCGGGGATTGTCCGTGGGCGTGGTCATGGGCGCAAGCGTCCCCCCCCATCTTCCAGATCGGCACGATCTCCTTCACCCGGTCGATGGCGAAGGCGCAGGCCGCGAAGGCCTCCTGGCGGTGCTTGGAGACGACGGCGATGGCCACGGCCACCTCGCCGACCGGGACCGCCCCGTGGCGATGGGCGATAGAGACGTCCAGCACCTTGAAGCGCGCAACCGCCTCCTCCACCACCTGCTTGAGCTTGGCCTCGGCCATGGGGGCGTAGGCGTCGTAGTCCAGGTGCCCGTTCTCGGCCGCCGGCCCCTCGGGGCGGACCACGCCCTCGAAGGTGGCCACCGCGCCCTCCCCGCGACCGGAGAGGGCCTTGGCCAGGGCCTCGGCGTTGATCCTTCCCTTCGTAAGCAGGATGGCGCCCATGGCTAACCTCCCGAGAGGGGCGGCATCACCGCCACCTCCTCGGAGCCTTTCAGCACGGTCCCGACGGGTGCGAACTCCTGGTCCACGGCGACCTGGAGGGAACCGCGCACCGCGGCGATGGCCGGATGGCGGGCGCAACAGGCATCCAAGAGGTCTTTCACCGTGGCGCCGGGCGCGAGCGGGATGTCCTCCATGTCACAGCCGGCATGCATGCGGCAGGGGCCGAAGTAGAGCACGCGCATGGGGCCAAGGATACTCGACACGCCCGTCGGACGCGGGTATGTTCCGCGGCCGAACGATGGCCGAGATGATCCACAAGCTGGTCGACCTCTTCCTCCACCTGGACAAGCACCTGGACCAGGTGACGGGCCAGTACGGCGTCTGGACCTACGGCATCCTGTTCGCCATCGTGCTCTGCGAGACCGGCCTGGTGGTCACGCCCGTCCTGCCGGGGGACTCCCTGCTCTTCGCCGCGGGCGCCCTGGCGGCTCGGGGAGAGGGCCTCGACCCCTGGGTCCTCTTCGGGCTCCTCAGCGTCGCCGCGGTGCTGGGGGATATGCTGAACTACTGGGCAGGGCACTTCTTCGGTGCGCGCATCTTCAAGCCCGACGCCCGCTTCCTGAAGACCGAGTACCTGGAGAGGACCCAGGCCTTCTACGAGCGCCACGGCGGCAAGACCATCGTGATGGCGCGGTTCATGCCCTTCATCCGGACCTTCGCGCCCTTCGTCGCCGGCATGGGCCGCATGCAGTACCGCCGCTTCTTCCTCTACAACGTCGGCGGCGCCGTCCTCTGGGTGGGGATCTGCGTGGCCGCCGGGCATTTCTTCGGGAACATCCCCGTCGTGAAGAAGAACTTCTCCCTGGTGATCCTGGGGATCGTCTTCGTCTCCCTCCTGCCGGGCCTCATCGCCTGGTGGCGCTCCCGCACCGCTCCAACGAAAAATCCCTGATTTCCACCAACAGGCTTCCGGTATTCTCCGGGCTATGCCCGAGCTCCCCGAGCCCATGACCGCCCTGCTGGAGGCCCTGCGCCGCCTCCCCGGGGTGGGCCGCCGCTCGGCCGAGCGCATCGCCTTCCACCTCCTCAAGGGCCCCAAGATGGACGCCCTGGAGCTGGCCCGGGCGGTGGAGCGGGCCGCCCAGCTGACGCCCTGCCCCGAGTGCTTCCAGCTCTCGGAGGGCGGGCCCTGCCCCATCTGCCGGGACCCCGCCCGCGACGCCGCCGTGGTCTGCGTGGTCGAGACCCCCATGGACCTGCTGGCCATCGAGAAGAGCGGGGAGTTCCGCGGGCGCTACCACGTCCTGGGCGGGCGCATCGCCCCCCTGGACGGCGTGGGCCCCGAGGCCCTGACCATCGGGCCCCTGCTGAGGCGTGTGCGGGAGCAGAAGGTGTCCGAGGTCATCCTGGCCACCAATCCCGATCCCGACGGCGACGGCACGGCGATGTTCCTGACCAAGGCCCTGGAGCCCACGGGCGCGAAGGTGACCCGGCTGGCGAGGGGCATCTCCTCCGGGGCCCTGATGGAGCAGGCCAACCGGGGCGTCCTCTCCGACGCCTTGAGGGCCCGCCGCGCGGTATGAGGGGACCTCGGGCCGGCGCCGCGCTCACGGAGTTCGCCCTCCTCATGCCCCTCCTCCTGGCCCTTTCCCTGGGCGGGATCCAGCTCAGCCTGATGGCGCAGGCCCGCATCGTCGTCCAGGCGGCGGCCGTCGCCGCCGCCCGGGCCGCCATCGCCGATCCCCGCGGGCTCAAGCTCTCCCCCGAGCGGGCCGCCGCCGTGGCCTGCGCCGGCATCGCCGGCCTCATCCTGCCCGCCGGGCTCAAGGCCGGGCCCTGGGAGAAGCTTCCCGGACCTCCAGGCCTTTCGCGCCTCCTCCGCCGCGGACCCGCCAGCAAGATGAAGACCCGGGCCGCCGTCATCCTCAGGCCCAAGGAGAACGAAGCCGAGGCCACCGTGGAGCATGACCTGGAGCTGGTGGTCCCCGGGGTCAACCGCCTCTTCATCTACCTGGAGAAGGGCTGGCTCCTCCTGCCCGGGCGCCGGGACGGCCTCCTGAGGAACCACGAGGCCCGGGTCCGCACCGCCATCTATGGAAGCCCCCACGTCCTGGTGAGCGCCACGGCCAGGATGCCGGCCCCCTGGCTGAACGCCCGCGGGATCCGCCCCGGCCTCTGGCCCGCACCCAAGCTGAAGAGGAAGGCATGATTGGGGCCCTGCTCCGTGCCCACCGGGACGAAGGGGGCCAAGGCCTGGCCTTCTCCGCCCTCCTCCTCTTCGTCCTCGTGTCCTTCCTCGGCGCCACCCTGAACCTCGGTGCCGTGGCGGAGGCCCGGGTTCGCCAGCAGGCCGCTGCGGACGCCGCCGCGCACTCGGCCGCCGTGGTCCGGGCCCAGGCCCTGGCGACGCTGGCCGCCATGAACCATGTCATCGTCTGGACGGCCCGGGCCGCCGCGGCCCTGGTGGCCGCCGTCATCGTCTTGGGCACGTTGGTCGCCCTGAACGCGGTCTTCCCCGGGGCCTTCGCCTGGGCCGTGCCCCTTTTCGCCCAGGCCGTCCGGGCGGCTTCGGAATGGATCCCCCGCCTGAGATCCTGGGCGGACCGCGTCGCCAAGGCCGAGGACCGCCTCATCCAGACCGCCCCCTTCCTGGCCGTGGGCGAGGCCGGCCGGATCGCCCGGGCCGACGGGACGGCCTACGCCCTGCCCTTTCCTCCCGCCCCGCCACTGCCGGCCTCTCCGGAAAGAAACCAGGCCCGCTTCCTGGACCGTGTCACGGGCGGCCTGGTCCCGGCCTGGGCGGCGGGGAGGATCCTGGGCTCCGGGCCCTCGGGGTACTCGCAGAGCCATTCCGCGGACCTCGGCGGGGGCCGGACAAAACACGCCACCAAGGACGAGGGCAACCTCGGCGAGGGGGTGACGGACCAGGCCCTGCGCGGCAAGCTGGGGCAGTTCAAGCGCCTCCTGGCCGGTTTCGCCCGCAACCCCTGGCCCATGCCCCGGGTCCTGGACCGCCGCTACTGCCGGGAGTCCGTCACCGTGGCCTCCTTCCCTCCCGAGGACGCCTTCCAGGCCCCGCTCTGGCCGGACGTCTTCCCCGCCCCGAGGCGTTTCCCCTTCCTGGCCACCGCCAGGCCCTTCCACCCGGACCTGACCTGCCCCGGCGCCGAGGAGGCCCGGGACAACCTGTATCTCATGGAGGGCTGGGCGGCCGAGCTGGTCCCGGTGGACGGCCGGGCGCTCTACCAGCTTCAACGGGCCGCGGGACTGGAGAAGATGCCATGGATGGAACACTAGTCATGGCCAGGCGGGGCCAGATGATGGCGGAGGTGGCGGTCGTCCTGCCCCTCTTCGTGCTGGCCGCCCTCCTGACGGGCTGGCTGGGGGAGTACGGACTGGCACGGCTCAAGGCCCAGGAGGCCGTGCGCCTGCTGGCCTGGAAGGGACCCGGCCTGAAGGATGCGAAACGGGAGGCCGGGCGTTGCCTGCCACCCCTGGCGGGAGCCCGTGTCGAAGCGGCCCGCGCCTCATCCTCACCGTCCCGACGCATGAACCTGGGCGGGGACGATCCCCTGGCTTCCGCCTGGGCGGGGAAACTCCTCGGGCTCTCCCGGGCGGAGGTCCGCCTCTCCCTACCTCCTCTGCCCTGGGGTGGCGCGCGACGGGAAAGGGCGGCGACCTTCGAGGTGGACCTGGGCCGCCCGGGCAAAGGAATGGACGGCTGGGTGAAGCAGACGATGGGTGCCAGAGAGGCCCCGAGCATCACGCCGCCGGGCGGAGGGGGATGGTGAGGCGTCTCCTGGCCGTTCTTGGGGCTTCAGGCGTCCTGGCGGCGGCCTGGGCCCTGGAAAAGGATCTTCCGGCGACCTTCCGGCCCCGGCCGGAGGGGATCCCCGCCGGCGTCCTCCTGAACGGCCGGCCCCTGGGCTTCCTCGAGGAAACCCCCGCTGTCCTCCTGCCCGACCGCCTTCCCTGCGGGGACTGCCCCGGGACCGATCCCGGCGGGATCCGGCCTCCGGGAGCGCGACGCCTGCTCTCCTTCGCCTCCGACCGCCCGGACGCCCTGGCCTCGGCCTGGTACGAGGGCGGCTCCGTGGCGGCCCTGGAATCCCGGCTCTGTGCCCAGGGATGGTCCCGGCTGGACTTCGGCCAGGGGCTGGCCCTCTGGGCCCGGGACCGCGAGAACCTCCTGATCGACGCCTCGGGATCTGGACGCCCGGGGACCTCGCTTTTATATTGGCGCCTCCCATGAACCGGAACCTGGCCCTCGTGGGCGCGGCCGTCCTGGCCATCGCCGCCGCCGTCCTGTTGCAGAAAGGCCTCGCCGGCCCCCTCGACGAGCGCCGCCGGGCCGAGGCGCCCGTCCTGGTGGTAGCGGCGGAACGGGACGTCCTGGCCGGCACCCCCCTGACCGAGGCCGACATCCAGCCCCTGG
>JAHFOU010000071.1:6433-9400 GCA_023261525.1 Planctomycetota bacterium
CCGGGACCTCCTGGGCCAGCGCCTGGTGCGTGCGCGCCGCCAGGGCGAGCAGCTCTCCTGGTTCGATCTGGAGGAGCGCGGGCGCGGCCTGGCCTCGACGATCCCCCCGGGCGAGCGGGCCGTGACGGTCTCGGTGGACGAACGCTCGGGCCTGGCCGGCATGCTCAAGCCCAACGACCGGGTGGACGTGCTCCTGCTGGGCGGCTCGGAAAAGGAGAAGCCCTTCGCCCGCCTCCTCCTGCCCAACGTCACGGTGCTGGCCGCGGGGGCCCGCACCGGGCTGGACACGCCGGGGGCGGACGAGACGGCCTATGCCACGGTGACCCTGGCCTGCACGCCCGAGGAGGCCTCCGCGCTGGCCCTGGCCCAGGCGAAGGGCGAGCTGGTGCTGATCCTGCGCAACCCGGAGGACAACGCCGGCATGGAGGCCGGGGCCGTCATCGACCTGGAGGAGGTTCTCTCCGGACGGGTGGGGGCGGCGCTGTCCAAGCAGCGCCAGGAGCGCATCGAGGTCCTGAGGCGGGGGACGCGCTAGACCTGGACGCTCCGGAGGGAGCGGCCTAAGATGCCCTCCGTGATCCTCTCCGGCATCTTCATCCTGACCCTCGCCTACCTCCTCGGCGCCGTCCCCTTCGGCCTCCTCATCGCCCGCACCCGGGGCATCGATCTCAGGAAGTTCGGCAGCGGCAACATCGGCGCGACCAACGCCATGCGGGCCGTGGGCAAGCCGCTCGGCATCCTGGTCTTCCTCCTCGACGCGGCCAAGGGCTTCCTGCCGGCCTGGGCCTTCCGCCAGGGCTGGATGGGCCTGCCTTCCGGCGCGGGATGGGCCCTGGCGGGAGGCGTCGCCGCCGTCCTGGGCCACAGCTTTCCCCTCTGGCTGGGCTTCAAGGGAGGCAAGGGCGTGGCCACCGGCTGCGGGGTCTGGCTGGCCCTGAGCTGGATCGCCGCCCTCGCCACCCTCGGGGTCTTCGCCCTGGCCCTGGCCGCCACCCGCTACGTCGCCCTCGCCTCCGTGACCGCCGCCTTCTCCCTGCCCCTGGCGCTCACGCTTCTCGGCGCCGAGGACTGGCTGGTCGTTTCCGCCGCCGCCATGGCCTTTCTCATCGCCGTCCGCCACAGGGGCAACTTCGTGCGCATGGCCGCGGGCGTGGAGCCCAAGGCGGGAGGAACGAAACCATGAGGAAGGGACAGGAATTCCGCCGCGTCGCCGTCCTGGGGGACGGAGGCTGGGGCACGGCCCTCGCCCTCCTCCTCCACGAGAACGGCGCTGAAGTCCGGCTCTGGTCCGCCTTCGCGGACTACGCCGCCATCCTGAACCGCACCCGCCGCAACCCCCGCTTCCTGCCCGGGGTCAACCTCCCGAAGGACATGATCATCACCGCCGACCTGGGCGAGGCGCTCGCCGGCGCCGACCTGGCCGTCTCGGTCATCCCCACCCAGCACGTGCGCGGGGTCTGGACCCGGGCCGTGCCGCACTGGAAGCGCATCCCCGTCTGCTCGGCCTCCAAAGGCCTGGAGATGAGCACGCTCAAGCGCCCCACCGAGATCCTGCGCGAGCTCCTGGGCCGCCAGGCCCCCCTGGCCGTCCTCTCCGGCCCCTCCATCGCCGGCGAGGTGGCCCGCCGCCTCCCGGCCGCCGTGGTCGTCGCCTCGGACCGTCCCGCCCTGGCCCCCCGCGTCCAGGCCGCCTTCCACAACCACCGCTTCCGGGTCTACACCTCGCCGGATCCCGTCGGGGCCGAGCTGGGCGGGGCCCTCAAGAACGTCATCGCCCTGGCCGCCGGCATGTGCGACGGGCTGGGCCTGGGGGCCAACGCCAAGTCCGCCCTCCTGACCCGGGGGGTCCTGGAGATGAGCACCCTGGGCACGGCCCTGGGCGCCAGGCCCGAGACCTTCTACGGGTTGAGCGGGATCGGGGACCTCATCACCACCAGCCTTTCCGCCGAGGGCCGCAACCGTGCGGTGGGCGAGGCCCTGGGCCGCGGCAAGTCCCTCAAGGCCATCCTGGGCGGCACCCACCAGGTCACGGAGGGCGTCTGGACCTCCAAGGCCGTGGTGGCCTTCGCCCGCAAGCGCGGGGTCGAGGTCCCCATCGCCCGCGAGGTCTACCGCGTCTGCTTCGAGGGCCGCAGCCCCCGCTCCGCCCTGGCCACCCTCATGGGGCGCTCGGCGGGCCGCGAGGGCGCCGTGCCCGGGCGCCGCGCGTGAAGACGCTCTCCGCCGTCCTCCTATCCCTGGGCCTCTGCGGCTGCGTCGAGCGGGCCCTGGTGGTGGAGACGGACCCTCCGGGCGCGGAGGTCTGGGTGGACGGGGACCTGGCGGGCCTGAGCCCGGTGCGCATGCCGTTTTCGCATTACGGAGTCCGGGAGGTCGTCGTGGTGAAGGGGGGCTTCGCCCTCACGCGGGAGATCCGCTCCCTGGAGACCCCCTGGTACGAGCGCTTCCCCCTGGATTTCTTCTCGGAAAACTGCTGGCCCGGGACCCTGACGGACGAGCGGTATTTCGTCTACGTCCTGAAGCCCCAGACCGTGGATCCGGAAGGCGTTTTGAAGCGCGCGGAGGAGATGCGCAAACAGACCGCCCCTTGACGCCGCCCGCGGACTTCCCGTAGAAGGCCGCGCCATGAAGGCCGCGAAGGGCAAGTCCCTCGTCATCGTCGAATCCCCGGCCAAGGCCAGGACCATCGGCAAGTACCTGGGGACCGGGTACAAGGTCGAGGCCTGCCTGGGCCACGTGCGCGACCTCCTTAAAGGAAAGCGCGGGGACCTCGGCGTCGACATCAAGCACGGCTTCAAGCCCACCTACGGGGTCATCAAGAGCACCAACCCCCGTCGGGACCGCGCCAAGATCGTCAAGAAGCTCAAGGAGCTGGCCGCCAAGGCCGGCACCGTCTACCTGGCCCCCGACCCCGACCGCGAGGGCGAGGCCATCGCCTGGCACCTGGCCGAGGCCCTCGAGTTGCCG
>JAHFOU010000072.1 GCA_023261525.1 Planctomycetota bacterium
GGATCTCCTGGGGCGCCATCGGCGCGGCCCAGTCCTGCTTCGACGAGGCCCTGCGCTATTCCAAGACGCGCATCCAGTTCGACAAGCCCCTGGCCTCCTTCCAGCTGGTCCAGAACAAGCTGGCCTGGATGGCGACCGAGATCACGAAGATGCAGCTGCTCTCCTGGCGACTGGGACGGCTCAAGGATGAAGGCAGGATGAAGCCCCAGCAGGTCTCCATGGCCAAGATGGACAACGTGTCCACGGCGCTCGAGATCGCCCGCACCTGCCGGGACATCCTGGGGGCCAACGGGATCCTGGACGAGTACCAGGCCGGCCGCCACATGGCCAACCTGGAGACGGTGAACACCTACGAGGGGACCCACGACATCCACCGGCTGATCCTGGGGCAGGACCTGACCGGGATCGCGGCGTTCTCCTAGGCCAGGCCATGACGGCCCTCGCCCCCGCGGCCACCCTCGACGACGTCCTCAAAGCCCAGGGCCTCAACGGCTCCGAGGATCCTGCCTCTTACTGCCGTGCCCTGGCCTCCAGCCACTACGAGAACTTCCCCGTCCTCTCCCTGGCGGTTCCACGGGACCGCCGCGCCGCCCTCGCCGCCGTCTACGCCTTCTGCCGTACGGTGGACGACCTTGGCGACGAGGCTCCGGGCGACCGCCTGGCCCTCCTGGACGCCTGGGAGGAGGACCTGCTGAAGGTCTGGGGCGGCGAACCGAGGCATCCCGTCCACCGTGCCCTCGCGCCCATCGTGAAGGCGCTCGCCATCCCGGAGGCACCCTTCCGCCGTCTGGTCCGCGCCAACCGCATGGACCAGCTGAAGACGCGTTACGCCACCTTCGCCGAACTCCAGGAGTACTGCCGCCACTCCGCCGACCCCGTGGGAAGACTGGTGCTCTACGTGCTGGGCCGGTTCGACGAGGAAAACGCCCGCCTCTCGGACGCCACCTGCACCGCCCTCCAGCTCGCCAACTTCTGGCAGGACGTGGCGCGGGACCTGAGAGAAAGAAACCGCATCTACCTCCCGCTCGAGGACCTCGCCGCCCACCGGGTCTCGGAAGCGGAGCTGTCGGGGAAGCCGGCCTCGGCGGAGTTCCGCCGCCTGATGACCTTCGAAGTCTCCCGGGCCCGGGCCCTCTTCGCCGAAGGGCTGGGACTGGTGGACCGTCTCCAGGGCAGGGGCCGCTGGATGGTGGCCTGCTTCAGCGCGGGGGGGCTGGCCGTGCTGGACGCCGTCGCGGCCCAGGGCTACGACACCCTGTCGAGGCGCCCGACCCTCTCCGGGGCGGCCAAGGCCGGGATCCTGGCCGGCACGGGCTGGCGTCTGGCCACCGGCGCGCGTGGCGCGGCCGTCTGCCCCTCGGCTTCGCGCCGGGACGGGGTCTAGTGCCCTCGCCCAAGGCCCTGAGGCTGGCCTACGCCCACTGCGAGCGCCAGACCCGCCTCCAGGCCCGCTCCTTCTGGGCCGCCCTCTGCCTCCTTCCTCCCGGACCGAGGCGGGGAATGGCCGCCCTCTACGCCTTCTGCCGCAAGGCCGACGACATCGCCGACGGGCCCGGCACCGCGGAGGAGCGCTCGGAACAGCTGGCGGAGCTCCGCCGCGCCCTGGATCAGGGGCTCTGGGGCCTGGCCGAGGATCCGGTCTGCCTGGCCGCCGCCGACGCGTCCCGCCGCTACGGGGTACGCCCCGAGGACCTGGCTGCCGTGGTGGACGGGGTCTCCATGGACTGCCTGCCGAGGCGCTACGACAGCTTCGCCCAGCTGGAGGGCTACTGCGAGCGGGTGGCCTCGGCCGTGGGCTGCGCGGCCGTGGCCATCTTCGGGGCCCCCCGCGACGAGGAGGCCCGGCGCAAGGCCAGGGCCCTCGGCATCGCGCTGCAGCTCACCAACATCCTGCGCGACCTGAGGGAAGACGCCCAGGCGGGGCGTTGCTACCTTCCCGAGGACGAGCTGGGGCGCTTCGGGGTCTCGGGGGCCGAACTCGGGAAGGGGGAGGCTTCGGAGGCCCTGAGGCGCCTGGTGGCCTTCCAGGTGGACCGGGCCCGGGCCTTCTTCCGCGAGGCCCAGGGCCTGGAGCGCAGGCTCCCGCGGGCCACCCGCTTCTTCCCCGCGGCCCTGGCCTCGGTCTACGGGCGCATCCTGGACCGCATCGAGGCGGAGGGCTTCGATCCCCTGACCGCCCCGCCCCGGGTGGGGCGCCTGGAGGCGGCCGCGGTGACGCTGGCGGTCTGGGGCCGGGGACTGGTCTCCCCGTGAACCTCGTCGTCGCGGGCGGGGGGCTGGCGGGCTGTGCCGCGGCGGTGCGCCTGGCCGACGCGGGCCACCGGGTCGTGCTGGTCGAGCGCCATCCCCTCCTGGGCGGCAAGGCCGGGACCTTCCTCTGGAACGGCGTGAGGTTCGACACCGGCCAGCACGTGGCCACCAAGGCCTGCACGGCGCTCAGGGGCTTCCTCGAGAAGATCAGCGCCGCGGACGCCATCCGCTGGCAGTCGCGCCTGCGCATCCCCTTCGCCGCCCCCGGGGGGAAGCGGGCCGTGCTGACCCGCTGGCCCCTCCCGGCCCCCTTCCACCTCCTTCCCGCCCTGATGGGCTTCGACCTGCTGACGCCGGAGGAGAGGCGGAAGCTGAAGCGGGTCCTGGACGCGGCGAAGGCCGGAGCACCCGAGACCCTGACCTTCCGGGAGTGGCTGCGCGCCCAGAACCAGGGGGAGGCCGCGGTGCGCCGGCTCTGGGAGCCCCTGGTCCTGGCCGTCTGCAACGCGGGCGCGGGGGAGATCTCGGCGAGGGCCGGGGCCTGGGTGATCCGCACCGGAATGCTGGAGAGCGCGTCGGCGCTGGACCTCGGGATCCCCTCCAGGACCCTCAACGCGATGACGGACCTTCCGGTGAGGGCCTTCCTGGCCGCGCATGGCGGGGAGGTCCGCACGGGGGAGGGCGTGGAGGCCCTCCTCCTGAAGGATGGCCGGGCCGCGGGGGTCCGGATGAGGTCGGGGGAAGAGGTGGCCGCCGACGGCGTGGTCCTGGCCCTGGACTGGGCCGCGGTGGACGCCCTCCTGCCGGGACGCCTGCCGGCCGCACGCCTGAAGCCCGGAGCCATCCTCTCCGCGGTCCTGCGCCTGGACCGGGAGATCCTGCCCGAGGGCGAGACCTTCGTGGGCCTGGTGGATCAGCCGGCCCAGTGGGCCTTCGCGAAGGGCCACGGCTTCCTGAGCCTGGTCTTCAGCGGAGCCAACACCCTGGCCTCGCGGCCCACGCCGGAGATCCTGGGCCTGGCCGAGTCCTCCCTGCGCGCCTGCCTGCCCCGCATGGCGGGGGCCCGCATCCTCGACGCCGTCGTCCTGAGGGAGAAGCGGGCGACCTTCCTGGCCTCGCCCGGCGCCGAAGCGCTCCGGCCTTCCGCCGGGGCGCTCGGGGTGGAGGGCCTGGCCCTGGCCGGGGCCTGGACCGCCACGGGCTGGCCGGCCACGATGGAAGGCGCGGTCCGAAGCGGGAACGCCGTTACACTATCCGCATGAACCCCGCCCCGGGATCCCCCGAGGACAGCAGGCCGGAGAAGGTCGCGCGCACGGCCGCCACCGTGGCCGCCCTCCTGGCCCTGGGCAAGGTCGCGGCCGCCCTCGCCACCGGATCCCTGTCCATCTGGGCCTCGGCCCTGGACTCCTTCATGGACACCCTGGCCAGCGGCACCAACGCCATGGCGCTGAGGCTTTCGCGCCGGGAGCCTACCAGGATCTACGCCTTCGGCTACGGCAAGATCCAGTCCCTGGCCCTCCTCCTGCAGGGGATGTTCATCACCGTCTCGGCCCTCAGCCTGGGATGGACCGCGGTCCGCCACCTCCAGGAGCCCCATGAGCTGAGGGTCCTGGACGCGGGCATCGGGGTGATGGCCGTCACCGCCGCGATCAGCTTCCTCCTGACCCGCCACCTCCGCGGGGAGGCCGCCCGGACCTCCACGCCCCTCCTGGACGCCGACGCCCTCCACTACACGGGGGACATCTGGGCCAACGGCGCCGCCATGGCCGGCCTGCTCCTGGAGCGCTGGACGGGGGAGCCGCGGATGGACCCCCTGTTCTCGATCGGGATCGCCGCCTGGATCCTGAAGGGCGCCCTGGGCGTGATCGGCCGCGCGGTCAGCGAACTCCTGGACCACGGCCTGCCCGAGGCGGAGATCGCCCGGGTGGCCGAGGTGGTGGCCCGGTATGCCCCGGAGGTCCGGGGCTTCCACGACCTGCGCACGCGGCGTTCGGGGCACCGGCGCTACTTCGACTTCCACGTCGTGATGAGGCCGGACCTGACCTTCGTGAGGTCCCACGAGGTCACGGACGGCATCGTGAAGGACCTGGAGGCCCTCTGGCCCGGGGCCGACGTCACGGTGCACTCCGACCCCGAGCCCGACGCGCGCCTGCCGTACGCCGGCCAGGGCTGAAGGTCAGCGCGCGACGGCGGCGGACGCCTTGCAGGCGGGACACTCGCAGAGGACGCGCAGGCGCCCGTAGGTGTAGATCCCGCTGTCGTGCCCGTCCGACCAGCGGAAGTTGAGCGCGTAGCGCCCGATGGTCCCGGTCATCAGCGCATGCACGTCGGCCGGGACCGAGGCCGGATCCAGGCGCTTCTCCCCCGTGAACTCGTCCACGCAGGCCGCGCAGGGGCAGGCCAGCCGGAGCGCCCGGTACGAATACCGGGACTCGTGACCGTCGTCCCAGACGATGCGCATGCCGGAGGGCCCGGCCGGCTCGACCTTGGCCGGATGGGCCTTGGCCTCGGCCAGGCCCTCGGTGGCGATGGCCGCCTGGCGGGCCAGCTCGCCGGCCGCCGTCCGGAAGGCCTGGGCCGCGGGGGACTTGGGCGCGCGCAGGACCACCGGCTCCCCGGCGTCCCCGGCCAGGACGGTTTCGGGATCCAGGGGGACGGCGCCGAGGAAGGGAAGGTTCAGCTCCTTGGCCGCCGCCCGGCCGCCGCCCTGCTTGAAGATGGCCGTGGTCGTGTGGCAGGAGGGGCACTCGAAGCCGCTCATGTTCTCGATGAGCCCCAGGATAGGCACGTTGGTCTGGCCGAAGATGCCCAGGCCCCGCTTGGCCACGCCGAGGGCCACCTCCTGGGGCGTGGTCACGATGACGGCCCCGGTCAGGGGCGCGCCCTGGACCAGGGTGAGCTGGATGTCGCCGGTCCCCGGCGGCAGGTCCACCAGGAGGTAGTCCAAGGTGCCCCAGTCCACGGCGCCCAGGAACTGCCGGACCATCTGGGTGGCGATGGGACCGCGCCAGACGACGGGGGTGGAGGCTTCCGTGAGCAGGCCCATGGACATGAGCTTGATGCCCGCGCGCTCCAGCGGGACGAGCTGCTGCTTGGCGTTCATGGCCGGCCGCTCGGTGGCGGCGAACATGGTCGGGATGGAGGGGCCGTAGACGTCGGCGTCCAGGATGCCCACCGTCGCACCGGCCCGGGCCAGGGCGACGGCGAGGGCGGCGGCGGTGGTGCTCTTGCCCACGCCGCCCTTGCCGCTGGCGATGGCGATGAGGTGGCGGACCCCGGGAAGGATGGGGGCGGCGGGCCCGGCCTTGGGCCGGGGGGTGGCGATGAGGCGGATGTCCACGGACGTCACCCCGGGCAGGGCCTTCACGTGGCGCTCGGCCTCGGCCTTGAGCTGGTCCTTCACCGGGCAGGCGGGGGTGGTCAGGTCGATGGCAAAGGAGACGGCGCCGGCGGCGATCTTCAGGTCCTTGATGAAGCCCAGGGAGACGATGTCCCGGTGCAGGTCGGGATCCTGGACGTGGCGGAGGGCGGCGAAGACGTCGGCTTCGGACGGCATGGCGGGGGGGATGATAGGGGCCCGGCCCCCTCCGCCGGAAGATCAGTTCAGGTTGGGGTTGAGCGGGGGTTTGGCCTTGAGGATCCAGCCCCGGTCGTCGTCGTAGCCCTTGAGGCGCTCCTCGATATGGGACAGGGCCTGCTCCAAGGGATCGACCTGGGCGGGCTGGGCAGCGGGCGTGGAAGGGTCGTCCATGGGGCTCTGTCTCCTTGCCGTGTTTCATCGGCAAAATCCGGGAGAAACCTGAGGGGTCCGTTAGAATGCCCCGGCTGTGGCCGAGCCCGTCATCGATTTCCACCTCCACGTCCAGCCCTGGGACACCCTCAAGCCCGAGGTCCAGGCCTCCTGGCGCAAGACCCAGAAGAACTTCGCCGAGCTGGAGCGGGTCATGAAGGATCCCGGCTACTTCCTGGGCATGCTGGACCGGGCCGGGGTGGAAAAGGCTTGCCTGGTCAACTACCCCAGCCCCGACGTCATGGGCTTCGACGAGGGCGTGAACGACTTCGTCGTGACCTACTGCAAGGCCGCCCCCGACCGCCTCATCCCCGTCGGCGGCATCCACCCGAGGCTCTGCAAGCGCCCGAAGGAGGAGATGCGCCGTATCCTGGATCTCGGCATCCGCATGCTGAAGATCCACGGCCCCCACCAGGGCGTCATGCCCAACGCCTATCTGGACGGGAATACCATCCTGCCGGCGATCTACGAGGCCTGCCAGGTGGCCCGCATCCCCGTGATGTTCCACACCGGCACCTCGGTCTTCCCCGGCGCCCGCTCCCGCTTCGGGGACCCCCTGGGCGTGGAGGACGTGGCCGTGGACTTCCCGGGCCTCCCCCTCGTCCTGGCCCATGTGGGCCGGCCCTTCTGGACCGAGCAGGCCTTCTTCCTCGCCCGCCGCTTCCCCCAGGTGCACGTGGACCTCTCCAGCATCCCGCCCAGGTCCCTGCTGAAGTTCATCCCCCGCCTGGAGGAGATCGCCGACAAGGCCCTCTTCGGCACGGACTGGCCGGCGCCGGGCGTGCCGGGCATCCGGGAGAATGTCGAGGCCTTCCGCGGGATCCAGATCTCGGAAGATGCCAAACGCAAGATCCTCTACGACAACGCAAGGAGGTTGCTGGCCGCATGACCCAACCGCTCTCCTACTCCTCCTACCTGAAGCTGGACGAGCTCCTCGCCCTCCAGCAGCCCAAGGCCGTCCCGGCCCACCTGGACGAGACCCAGTTCATCATCGTGCACCAGGCTTTCGAGCTCTGGTTCAAGCTGGTCCTGCACGAGATCGACGAGATCTTCCTGGCGCTCGGAAAGAACGACCTCCGCAGTGCCACCCGCCTGGTGCGGCGCATCACCCAGATCGAGCGGCTCTGGCTGGAGCAGATCCACATCCTGGAGACCATGAGCCCGACGGACTTCCTGCGCTTCCGGGACCTGCTGGGCCCCTCCAGCGGCCTGCAGTCCTGGCAGTTTAGGGAGATCGAGTTCGCCTCGGGCCTCAAGGACCCCCGCTTCCTGGCCCTGCACGAGGGGAACCCCCAGGCCCACGCGCGCCTCAAGGCCCGGCTCGCCGCCCCCTCGCTCTGGGACGCCTTCCTGGCGGCCCTGGCCAAGGCCGGCCTGGACATCGGCGCGGGCCGCATGGGATCCCTCAAGGCCCTGTACCAGGACCCTGCCCAGGAGCCCCTCCACGCCCTGGCCGAGGCCCTCATCGAATACGACGAGTACCTGGCCCTCTGGCGGGCCCACCACATCCACATGGTCAGCCGCATGATCGGGGGCAAGCCGGGCACCGGGTACAAGATCGTGGAGAAGAACCTGAAGGGGGACCAGGCCATGGGCACCCAGGGCGTGGACTACCTCGGCTCCACCCTCTCGCGGAAGTGCTTCCCGGAGCTCTGGGAGGTCCGGACGGTCCTGGAGCATCCATGACGAAGGATCCCCTGCTCGCCTGGCGCCGGGAGTTCCCCATCCTGGCGAAGAAGACCTACCTGATCTCCAATTCCCTGGGCGCCATGCCCCGGGGGGTCTATGACCGGCTGAAGGAGTTCGCCGACACCTGGGCCACCGAGGGCGTCCTGGCCTGGGACGGGTGGATCCCCCGCGTGGCGGAGACCGGGGACCTGGTCGGCCGCATCGTGAACGCGCCCAAGGGCACGGTCATGATGCACCAGAACGTCTCCACGCTTCAGACCCTGGTCGCCTCCTGCTTCGACTTCCGGAAAGGGAGAAGGAAGGTGGTCTGCCTGGAGCAGGACTTCCCGACCATCCACTATGCCTGGACGGCCCAGGAAGGCCGGGGAGCGAAGGTCGTCCTGGTGCCCTCCCGCGACGGGATCCACGTGGACACGGACCGCCTGCTGGCGGCCATCGACCGGAAAACGGCGGTGGTCGCCGTCTCCCTGGTGCTCTTCCGCTCCGCGACCATCCTGGACGCCCAGGCCGTGATCCGCCGGGCCCACGCCGTGGGCGCCAAGGTCGTGCTCGACGCCTACCAGGCCACGGGCGTGATCCCGGTGGACGTGAAGGCCCTCGGCGTGGACTTCCTGGTGGGCGGATCGGTGAAGTGGCTCTGCGGGGGACCGGGGGCCTGCTACCTCCACGTGCGCGAGGACCTGATCCGGAAGATCCGGCCCGCCATGACGGGCTGGTTCTCCCACGCCAGGCCCTTCGCGTTCGAGCCCGGGGCCGTGCGCTACGCTCCCGACATCTACCGCACCATGGGCGGCTCGCCGTCCGTGCCCGCCCTGTACTCGGCGCGCTCCGGCTACGAGATCATCCGCAAGGTCGGTGTGGGCCGGATCCGGGCCAAGTCCCTGCGCCAGACCAGGCTCCTGATCCGCCTGGCCGACGCGCAGGGCCTGAAGATCAACACGCCACGGGAGGACGCCTTGCGGGCCGGCACGGTGTCCGTCGATTTCCCCGGCGCCGAGAAGGCCTGCGAGGCCCTCATCCGCCGCGGCTTCATCGTGGACCACCGGCCCCGGGCCGGGATCCGCATCTCGCCCCATTTCTACAACTCCGACGCCGAGTGCGAGGCGGTGATGGAGGAGATCCGGAAGATCCGGAGGAGATCATGAGAGCCTTCCTCGCCGCTTCCTTCTCCCCGCCCCTCGAGGGGTCCGTCCGCACGGCCCTGGACGCCCTCACGGGCCGCGCCGGGGGCGGCTACCTGTGGGCCGACCCCGCCGAGGTCCACCTCACCCTGAGGTTCCTGGGGGAGATCCCGGACGAGCAGGCCGGCCCCATGGGCCAGGCCGTCGCCAAGGCCGTCGCGGGGATGAAGCCCTTCCCCCTGAAGACCGCCGGCTACGGCGCCTTCCCCTATCCCGACCGGGTCCGCATCGCCTGGATCGGGATGGAGCCGTTCGCGCCCCTCCTGGCCCTGCGCGACGCCCTGGACGCCGCCCTGAAGCCCTTCGACATCCGCTGGGAGGAGAAGCCCTTCGTCCCCCACCTCACCCTGGGACGGCATCCGGGCGGAGGCGCCGATCTCTCCCAGGCCTTCCTCGCCGCCGGCACCCCTCCGGCCAGCGAGCACCTCCTGAACGGCGTCGCCCTCTTCCGCTCCGCCGCCCACCTGAGGGGCCCCGGC
>JAHFOU010000392.1 GCA_023261525.1 Planctomycetota bacterium
GCGCGGGCGGGGCACCCGGTGGCGACAGTATTCGCAGCGGGGCTTGCGCCGCTCCGCCGGGCGCTCGACATCCACTTCGCCCTGGCCCCGGGCCCGAACCTGGCGGCCACGCTGGAGGCCATCCGGGGCGCCACGGCCCGGGAGACAGCCGACCAGATCACCAGCCTGGAGCGCCGCCTCCCCTCGCTCGCCACGCTGGGCAACGTGAGCCCCTTCATCGGCCTCTTCGGCACGGTGCTGGGGATCATCCGCGCCTTCGAGGCCATCGCCGCCACCGGGGCAGGCGGACTGGCGGTGGTCTCCGCCGGCATCGCCGAGGCGTTGGTGGCCACGGCGGCGGGCCTCTTCGTTGCGATCCCCGCGGTCATGGCGTATAACTACTTCGTCGGTCGGGTGAAGGTCTTCGCGCAGGAGATGGACCGGGCGGGGCAGGTGGTGGTGGAGGCCGCCCTGCGGGAGGCGACCCGGTAGGGGGAAGCATGCTCTCGTCAGCAGGCCCGGCGCGCCGCGACCGGCGCCTCCTCTCCGAGATCAACGTCACGCCCCTGGTGGACGTGACCCTGGTCCTCTTGATTATTTTCATGGTGACGACCCCCATGCTGCAGCGGGGGACGGACGTGGAGCTCCCCCGCTCCCGGACGGGGATCGCCAAAGCGGAGGACCGCCTCACCCTGACGCTCGCCCGGGACCGTCGGGTCTACCTCAACGACCAGGAGGTTCCCCCACAGGCCCTGGCCGCCCGGCTGCGAGCAGCCGCGGCCGCGCGGCAGGAGCGCGTTCTCTACTTCCGCGGAGACGCCGCCGTCCCCTACGGGACGGTCATCGAGGTGATGGACGCGGTGAAGGCGGCCGGGTTCGAGACCGTGGGGATGATCACCGACCGGGCACCGGGGACCCCGTGACCGGCCTCCTCGAAGCGGCCGTCCGCCTCCTCACGCAGGCGCTGGCCGCCACGGGCTACCCGGGCATCGTGGTCGCCATGGCCCTGGAGAGCGCCTGCATCCCCCTCCCGAGCGAGGTCATCATGCCCTTCGCCGGGTTCCTGGCCGCCCAGGGGCGGTTCACCCTCTGGGGGGCCAGCCTGGCCGGGGCGGCGGGTTGCGCCCTGGGCTCGGCGGGCGCCTACTGGGTCGGGGCCCGGGGCGGGCGGGCGACCCTCCTCCGCTACGGGCGCTGGGTTTTGATTACTCCGGCGGAGCTGGAGCGGGCGGACCGGTTCTTCGCCCGCTACGGCTCCGCCGCCACCTTCCTCGCCCGCCTCCTGCCGGTGGTCCGGACCTTCATCTCGCTGCCGGCCGGCGTGGCCCGGATGCCCTTCTGGCCCTTTCTCTTCTACGCCTTCGCCGGCTCCCTCCCCTGGTCCTACGCGCTGGCCTGGGCCGGGTTCATCCTGGGGGAGCACTGGGAGGAGGTGGCGACCTTCCTCCGGCCCCTGGAGGGGGTCATCCTGGTCGGCCTGGTGGGACTCACCGGCTGGTTCCTCTGGCACCGGCTCCGGCCCCACCGTGCCCGGTAGGGTAAACGTCCTGGAGGCGACGCGATGTTCCGTCTGATCCCGCGGGAAGAGAAGTTCTTCGATATGTTCGAGGAGGCTGCCGGGAACATCCTGGCCGGGGCGCAGGCCCTGGAGCAGCTCATCGAGGCGGGGGGGAACGACCCGGCCGCCGTCCAGAAGGTCGAGGACCTGGAGCACGAGGGGGACCGGATCACCCACCAGATCATGCGGAAGCTCCACCGGAGCTTCATCACGCCCATTGACCGCGAGGACATCCACAATCTCACCAAGGCCCTCGACGACTGCCTGGACCTCATCTGGGCCGTGGCGGCCCGCATGAGCCTCTACAAGATCGCCGAGACCACGCCCGAGGCCCGCCGCCTGGGCCGCCTCATCGTTGACTCCTGCGCCGAACTCGTCAGGGCGGTCCGCTCCCTGCGGGCGACGAAGGACGTCATCCCCTTCTGCGTGGAGATCAACCGGCTGGAAAATGAGGCGGACGACCTGGCGCGGGACGCGATCGCCCGCCTCTTCGAGGGGGGGCACACCCCCATTGATGTGATCAAGTGGAAGGAGATCTACGAGACCATGGAGACGGCGACCGACCGGTGCGAGGACGCCGCCAATATTCTGGAGGGGATCTACCTGAAGAACGCATGAGCGAACCGGCCTGGCTCATCATCGCCGTGGTCCTGCTGGCGTTGGCCTTCGACTTCCCGAACGGTTGGAACGACGCGGCCAACGCCATCGCCACCGTCGTCTCCACCCGGGTCCTCACGCCGGCCCAGGCGGTCTTCCTGGCCGGGGTCCCGAACGTGGCGGGCGCCTTCTACTCCACGGCGGTGGCCAAGATCATCGGCGGCGGCATCGCCCGCCGCAAGGCGGTCACGCAGCTCACGGTCGCGGCCGCCGTGGTTAGCGGGACCTGTTGGAATACCTGGATGACGCCCATCGGGATACCCGGCAGCGCCTCCCACCCCCTCATCGGCGGCGTCAGGGGCGCCGGGCTCGCCCACGGGGGGGCTGCCGCCCTGAGCGCGCGGACGCTCAAGCCGAGCTTCGCCGCCATGGCGGCCCTCTCCTGGACCTTCTTCCAGGCCAACCCCCGGGTGGGCCAGCCCCCCCGGG
>JAHFOU010000073.1 GCA_023261525.1 Planctomycetota bacterium
CTGGATCGGGATCGGCTTCAGCGCCTTCGTGGTGACCATCGCGGCCCTGAGCCTGGTCATGGACTTCGACTTCATCGAGGAGGGCGTGAGGCAGGGGGCCCCCAAGTACATGTCCTGGTACGCGGCCTTCGGGCTCCTGGTCACCCTGGTCTGGCTGTACCTGGAGATCCTGCGCCTCCTGTCCAAGCTCCAGGACCGCCGGGACTAGATCCGCTCCCGCCCGGGAGCTAGGATGCCCTCCCTTGGGGAGCGTAGCTCAGCCGGTAGAGCATCGGCCTTTTAAGCCGCGGGTCGAGGGTTCGATTCCCTCCGCTCCCACACCCTCCGTACGCCCATGACGGTGGTCTGTCCATCCTGCCGGCGTTCCGCGGACCTCCCGGAGGGGGCCCGGCGCTGTCCGTTCTGCGGAGCCTCCGTCTTCACCCATCCGGAAGAGGTCACCCGCCCCCTCGCCCCGACCGCGGAGGGCCCCGATCCCCGCGACCTCCTCCCGGAGGGGGGGCTGCTGGGGGACTATCGCATCGAGCGCCTCCTGGGCTACGGCGGGATGGGCGTGGTCTACCTGGCCTCGCGGGGGGACCGCAAGGTGGCGCTCAAGGCGCTCGCCACCCGCTTCGCCGAGGAGGAGACCTTCGTGAAGCGCTTCGCCCGGGAGGCGAATGCCCTGGCTTCCCTCCATCACCCGGGGATCGTGGCGCTGGTGGACCGCGGGGAGGCGGCCGGCCGCTATTTCTTCGCCATGGAATACGTGGACGGGATCTCCCTGGGCAGGTTCCTCTCGGAGCGCCCGGCGAAGTGCCAGGACGTCCTGGACTGGGTCCCTCCCGTCTGCGAGGCGCTCGACTACGCGCATGCCCAGGGCATCCTGCACCGCGACATCAAGCCCGGGAACCTCCTGAGGACCCTGGCGGGCCAGGTCAAGCTCGCGGACTTCGGCCTGGCGCGCCTGGTCCACGGTCCCGCGGCCATGACCGAGCTCACCCAGACCCAGACGGTGCTGGGCACGCGCGACTACATGGCGCCCGAGGCGCGGCTGGGCGCCAGGAGTTCCGACCACCGCTCGGACATCTATGCCGTGGGCGTGGTGGCCTACGAGATGCTGACGGGGGAGCTCCCGATCGGGCATTTCGCCCCGCCCTCCCGGCGCCGCTGGCTGGACAGCCGCCTGGACGAGATCGTCCTCAAGGCCCTCGATCCGGAGCCGATCCGCCGCTACCAGCACGCCGGGGAGTTCGGCCGGGCCCTGCAGGCGGTCCTGGCCGGGTCGCCCTCCGCCGGCCCCCTGCCGGAGAAGCGCGTCCAGTTCACCTGCGTCTGCGGGCGGCGCATCGCCACGGAGGTCTCGCGCGCCGGACAGGACCTGATGTGCTCCGGCTGTGGCAGGATCCTGAAGGTCCCCAGCCCGAACTGCCCCGAATGCGGCGCGGAGCTCCTGGACGGCATGCCGCAGTGCCTGAAATGCGGTACGAGGGTCTCGGGCAGGCGTTGATCGCTTGGCCCGCCCAGCTATGATGCCTCCCGCCGTGCGCCCGTCGTCCAGCCTGGCCTAGGACACCGCCCTTTCAAGGCGGCGACACGGGTTCGAATCCCGTCGGGCGTACCACTCCCAGATTATTGGCGTTCCCAGGACAGGACGCGGGGGCCGGCGGCGGGCTGCCAGGCGAAGGTGATGTCGTCCAGCCAGGGCGTCTCCAGCAGGGGCTGTCCCAGGGGATCCGGCAGGCCGGTCAGGGGATCCACGGGCCGGGTCCTGAATCTCGCGCGGTAGCGGAAACGGGCCTGGGCCGCCTGCGCATGCAGGGTGGCGCCCGGGGTCAGCGCCGTGCCCGGGGTCTGGAGACCGGCGGCGGCATCCAGCAGATCGACCTCGATCCAGGCCCGGGGGCTCCCGGAGGGGGCGTCGGCCAGGACGGGGTCGATCCTGCGGGCCGTGGTGACCCCGGGGGAGAATCCGAGGTTCTCCAGGCGGCTCTCGCGCGGCAGGTATCCCGTCCACTGCGCACTCAGCAGACGGGCCGGGCCGCGGGGCGTGGCTTGGAGGGCCTCCGACAGGAAGGCGCCGTCGTCCCCCTTGTAGTAGCGTCCCTCCCGGTAGCGGTCCGCGGCCCACAGGGTGCTGTTGTTCAGGGCCTGCCCGTTATGGAGCGGATCGTCTCCGAAGTCGCAGAGGGCGAACTCGTCCACCACCTGGTTGGCGAGCTTCAGCGTGCCCAGGGTCCGGGGGACGCCGATCACGAAGGCCACGCCGGGCTGGACCAGGTCCTCCCCCTCGGTGGTCGCGTAGAGGTTTTCATACCAGGGGCTGTAGACGACCCCGTCCGCGGGGCCCATGCGCAGGGCCCGGATGTCCAGGTGGAGGTCCCTTGCGAAGGGGCCGCAGTCCTGGACGTCCGTGTCCAGCAGGGCCGTCATCAACTGCCAGCGGGCCCCGGGCATGAGGATGTCTCCGTTGTCGTAGCGGAGCTCGTGACTGCGTTCGTAGGCCAGCCCGATGGAATTCGTGTCGCCCGCTGGGTAGACCTTGTTCTCGGCCAGGACGCCCCAGAGGCCGCCATTGTTGCCCATGATGAGGGCTTGGGTCTCGACGGGGGTGTACCGCACGCAGGCGAAATGACAGGCGTCCTCGGTGATGAAGGCCATGGGGTTCGAGGGCCTCAGCAGGACGGGCTTCATCCAGTAGCTGATGACGCCGTGGTTGCTGGGCGCGGGGTCCGCGCCGGTCCAGCTCACCGGGAAGTTGCCGACGGCGTTGTAGGCGGGGGAGCGCCCGAGCTGGGCCTGGAGGCCGTCGGGGCAGAAGATGTTGGCCTCCTGGGGAGGGGAGGGCCAGACGCCCCGCTGGGCCGGGTCGTAGGGGTCCGCCAGCAGGAGGTTGTCGCTGGGCAAGGCGGTATTGTCCGGGGAGATCCGCGCGATGACGCCCTTGTCCGCATCCCAGGGGCCCTTCACCCCGGAGCGGTCGGCGTTGAAATGGTGGAGGAAGAGCAGGGATCCGTTGAGGGGATCGAGGGGGGAGGTCTCGACGCTGGCCAGGGCGACGGCGCCGTCGACATCCGCCGCCTGCCCCGGCAAGGCCGCGGGGGGGGCGGGATAGGTGACGGCCCCCAGGCCCACCGGCTGGCCGGCTCCATCCACCGGCGGCGCGCCTCCCCACCAGGCGGATCCCGCCGAGGCCCCCGTGGTCCTCAGCATCGCGCCGTTCGAGACGGACAGGTACGACGCCAGGGAGGACCGCCCGGCCACGAAGTCCTGCTGGGTCGTCTGCCTCAGGAGGGAGAAGACCTCGCAGGTCGCCTGGGCCGTCGCCCGGGCCAGGAGCTTCCCGTTGCGGTCCAGGACGCGCCCCAGGGCCGACACCGTGAAGGTGCCCGTGGGACCCAGGTTCCCTTCCGTGGACCATACGGTGAGATCCGACTTGTCGATCCATCGCCACATCAGCTGGTCCGGCAACTGCTTGTTGAGGTGGGTGTTCGGGTCGAAGTTGGTCTTGAGCAGGTCCGCGCCGCAGGCGTTCCCCCCGCTGAAGGGCACGGTGTCCAGCCCCCGGATCACGGGGCCCGCGGGGACGGTGATGTCGGAGGTGAGGGCGTCGCAGAAGGCGGAGAAGTCGGACCAGGTGTCGAAGGGCTTCAGCGCCCGGCGGTCGAGGATGGCCTGGGCGATGTCCGAGGCCATGGCGGGGGACATGGAGTACGGGACAGGGGTCCGGGTTTCCTTCCAGGAGATCCCCTGCAGGTCCTGCAGGAGGGCGACGAGGACGGGTCTCGGGGCGGCGTTCAGGTTGACCGGGGACCGGCCGTTCTCCTCCAGGGCCAGGGGACCCCGTCCCAGCTTCAGGTCATTGACGGAGATTCCGGTGGCCTGGGCGGCGTAGGCGTTGGGGTGGACGACCTTGGGGTCCGTCCAGCCGGAGACGGTCAGCCAGGGGGAGAGGTCCTTGGCCACGCCGAGGGCGGATTGGAGCTGGCGGATCGAACGGTACCCCCCGGGGGGGCGGTTCTGGATCGCCAGGGTCCCCAACGTGGGGAAGGCGGGGCCCAGGACTTCGGGTTGGCTGCCCAGGACGTTCAGGATGCGGGCCAGCTGGAAGTTCCAGCCCATCCCCGTGTCCTTGGGATCGGCGGGATTCAGCCGGACGTCCGGATCCCGGTGGTCCGGGATGCCGTCGTTGTCCCGGTCCCGGGCGTCCAGGAAACCCCCGTTGACCTGGATCTTGGCCGACTCGTCCTCGACCTTGAGGACGTACAGGTTGCCGGCGGGGGCCTGGTCCCCGGCGAGCCTTCCGGAGAATCCCCTCAGGCGTCCGTCCACCTTTTCGACGGCGGGGAGGGTGGACAGGGGCACTCGGGCGAAGAACGAGGGGCGCAGGGCATGCTGGAGCGGGCAGTCCGCCGTATCGGCGGGGGTGCCCGGCGGGGTGACCTGGTAGAGCTGTTGCTGGGCCTCCAGGGGGGACAGGATCCCGTCGGCGTCCAGGTCCTCCCCGGCGTAGGCGTTGGAGGGGAGCAGGGCATCCTGTCCCGCGGACAGGCGGGCCAGGGCATCCTCCAGGCCGCTCCTGGCCAGGAGCAGGGCCTTGGTGGCATTCAGGCGCTGTTCGGAGGCGTGGCGCTCCAGGCGGGCCAGGGTGACGAATGCGACGCCCAGGACGACCAGGATGCCCAGGACGCCGACCACGACCAGGAGCACCAGCCCCTTGCGCAAACCCGTTGGGCCGCTCTGCATGGACCGGTATTATCCCAGATGAACCTCTGCCGAGGAAGTCCGGCGGGGAGAGGAGAATGGATGTCCCGCGTCCTCTGCCCCGAGTGCCTCCAGAGCTTCGAGCCGGCCGAGCTCTCCGCCCTCGGGGCCCGTCTCCTCTGCGCCTCCTGCCTGGCCCAGGTCCGGCGCCGTGCGGACCTGGAGCGCAGGCCCCACCCTGTTCCGGCCGCCCCGCCCTTCCTGCGCGCCCGCCACGCCGAGATCCTGGCCTGGTGCCGGGGTCGCTGGTGGGGGATCCGGCTGCCCCTGCTCCTCTGGTTCGCCCTCATCCTCTGCCGCCAGCTGGCCAGCCCCCTCACCGCCGGGGGACACGGCTACTCTAGTTTCTGGTTCGGCCTGAACATCGGCATCCACGAGTTCGGGCACTACCTCTTCGCACCCTTCGGGGATTTCATGCACGTCCTCGGGGGATCCCTTCTGCAGTGCCTGGTCCCCGTGATCTCCATGGGGATGTTCTGGCGCCAGCGGGACTTCTTCGCCATCGCGGTCTGCTTCGGCTGGCTGGGGGACAACCTCTTCGGGGTGGCCCGCTACATGGCCGACGCCCGGGCCCTGCAGAACCCGCTGATCGCCCCCGGGGTCGGCCTCATCCCGCCCGGGAGCCCCGGCCATTCGGAGTGCCACGACTGGCACGTCCTGTTCCAGCGCATGGGTCTGCTGAGGAGCGATCTGGCGATTGCCGCCGCGACGTCCTGGGCCGCCGCGGCCTGCCTGGTCTTCTGCCTCCTGTCCGGGGGCTGGCTCCTCTTCCGGATGGCCCGCCCGGCCTCCACCCTGCCGCCCCCGCCGGGGGGCTGGCCGAGGGGGAGCTTGGAGGACGACTAGGTCCTGGCCTCCGGATCGACCCAGCGGTCGAAATGGATCCAAAGGACCCTGGAGTAGCGGAAGATCCAGGGACTGAGGATCGCGAGATCGACGAGGCAGAGGTCCAGGGTCCGCGAGACCTCCCAGCCCAGGAGCAGGCCGGCCAGGCCCATCGGGGCCGAGGCCAGCACCGCGAGGCCATAGCTCATGTACAGGGCGCCGACGTAGTAGCCCGGCTCCCGCTCGAAGCGCAGGCCGCAGGAGGGGCAGGTCTCGTGACAGGTCAGGAAGCCCCGGAAGATGCGGCCTTCCGCACAGCGGGGGCAGCGGAGCCTCAGGATGGCCTTCAGCCTCACAGGGTCTGGAGGAGGGCCGCCAGCCTCGGGGCCGTGACGGAGAGGGCATAGCCCTCCTCCACGGTCTTCCGGCCCGCGGCGCCCATCCGCTTGCGGAGCTCGGGGTCGTCCTTCAGCTGGCGCACGGCCAGGAGCCATTCCTCCACCGTGGCCGGGGAGAAGCCGTTGACCCCGTCGACCAGGACGTCGGCATTCATGCCGACCGGGGAGGCCACCGCCGGCACCCCCGAGGCCATGTACTGCAGGAGCTTCAGGCCGCACTTCCCCTTGGACCAGGGGTCGTCGGGAAGGGGCATCACGCCCAGGTCGAAACTGCGGAGGGTCTGGGCCTCGTTTTCCGCCGTCCAGCGGACGCCGTCGACCTTCAGGCGCTTGTACTGGGGGAAGCGGCTGGAGAGGACCCGGAAGATTGTGCCGGGGACGTCCCTGCCGAGCCGCTCGAAGAGGTCGCGTTGGGCTTCGAGGTAGGCCACCGAGCCCGTGTCCCCGATCCAGCCCATGACCACCGGTCCGACATGGCGGGGCCAGGTCCTCACGGCATAGCGGTCCAGGTCCAGGGCGGTGGGGAGGACGGCCACCCGGTCCGTATGCTCCCGGGCGTGGCGCTCCAGGTAGCGGTTGCCGACGATGACGAGGTCGGCGGCCTTCACGGTCGCGGCGAAGCGCCGCCTCCTGCCGGCGGACTCCTGGCGCCCGGGGGAGAGGGTGTCCCGGTACATCACCGCGTCGTCCACGTCGTAGACGAGGCGCTTGGCGGCCCTGCGGATCTGGCGCAGGCGCAGGGCGCTCGGACGCTTGCGGTGCAGGATCAGCAGGTCCAGGGTGCGGATCCAGCGCAGGGTCCTCCCCCAGGTCCACCAGGAGGAGGGGAAGGGCCTGGCCTCACAGGAGAAGCCGGACGTCTCCAGGTGGGGGAAATACTGGAGGACGCGGTAGCGGCTGGAGGGGACCTCGAAGCCCTGGATGAGGGCGCCCAGCTTCATCGGGGCGTGGCGACGGCGACCACGGACTGGGCGTAGTCCAGGTTCCAGAGCCTCAGGATGCGCCCGGCCGGGGAGTGGCGGACCAGGGCGTACTGGAGCCAGGAGCCGTGGTAGGTCCTGTGCAGGGAGGGGACTTGGAAGCCCGCCAGGATCAGGAGGGCGCCCAGGTCGGTGTAGACCAGGGGGGTGCGGTGGGTCGCGTCCTTCCAGTACTGCCCGGGCCGGAAGACGTTGGGCGTGGAGAGGACGAGCCGTCCGCCCGGGGCCAGGACCCGGCGGAGGCCCTCCAGCCAGGGCCCGATCTCCTCCAGGGAGAGGTGCTCGATGACCTCCCAGGCGACGACCAGATCGAAGGATTCCTTCACCTCGTCGAGGGCGCGGAAGTCGTGCCCCCCGGCCGGATCGATATCCAGGGTCTTGTGGATCAGGGTGGGGAAGGACGCCTTCAGGCGGTCATCGAAGGGTCGCTCGGCCGCCCCGACCTCCAGGAGCCGCCCGCCGTCCTTGAGGTGGGAGGCCAGGAAGGGGAAGCGCTTGCGGACGACCGGGAGGTCGAAGACGGAGGGCCAGCGGCGTCGGATCTCCTCGCGCGCACGCGCGAGCTCGCTCCAGGGGATCACTTCTTTTTCGGTTCCTCGATCGGATGGTCGAGGAGGTTCTTGATCCAGGACTTCTCATACTCGTCCGGGGACCGCTTGTAGCCCGTGTGGAAGGCGTCCGCCTGCTTGGCGCCGGAGAACAGGGCCTCCACGAAGGCCTGGAAGGCCTCCGGCTTCTTCGCCAGGTCCCGGACCATGCACCAGGAGACCGCCACGTCGGCGCCGGTCAGCTTGTCGAACTTGGTCCCCATGAGGTTGCCCAGCCGGGTGTAGGCGGGCTTCTTGGTCTTGGGATCGATCTTGCCGTCCTTGTAGTCCCTCACGACCCGGTAGGCGATCCGGTCCCAGGGCTCGTTGGACCCCCGCTTCTCGTACTGGTCGTCGTCGTAGCCCACCTTGGCGATGCAGCAGGCCCTCGGGGTGCCGAGCATGACCCCGTCCAGCCAGGAGGGGAAGCCCTCGTCCAGCCAGCCCGGGGTGGGGGTGTCGCCCCGGCTCTTGGCGTAGGCCCTCAGGATCTGATGCCCCAGGTTGTGGACGGTCAGGTGGCGGCGGACCTCCTCGTTGAGCCCGTAGGAGGGATCCAGGCAGACGAAGCCGCCGGAGGACGCGATGGTCTCCAGGAGCTTAAGCAGGCCCTCGTTGCCGTTGGCCTTGGCCTGGTCCTGGCCATAGGCCATGTATTCCGACTTCTTCGCGAAATAGACCATGATCATCTTGTGCTCGACATGGAGGTCCGCGGGTTTGCACTTGAGCAGGGCACAGGCCTTGTCGAGGGCCTGGCGGGAGAGCTTGTAGCCGTCCTCCAGGGTCTTGGCGTCGCAGGACCCCGCGGCCACGATATCGTCGTCCTCCTTGAAGGTCAGGGGCCAGCCGTGGGCCTGGGACTTCTGCTCCAGCCAGCGGCGGATGAGGGTGGCGTCGTAGGCGGCCTTCTCGGGAGGCGTGGCCGGGGGAGGCGGTGGAGGAGGTTGCTCGGGCGGCTGCTCGGGCTGTTCGGGCGGCGCCGGCGGCGGATCCTCCGCCAGGGCGGGGGCCAGGAAGGCCAAGGTCAAAGAGAGCAGGAGGAGGCGTCTCACCCCCGCATTATAATCCCGGCCCCAGGGAGGGGTGCATGCCGATCTACGAAAAGGACGTCGACCAGCCCGCCATCCGCCGCGCCGTGCGCGAGATCCTCAAGGCCGTGGGGGAGGACCCCGACCGCGAGGGGCTCCGCGACACCCCGGCCCGGGTGGCGCGGATGTACGCCGAGCTCTGCGAGGGCCTGCGCAAGGATCCCCGCAAGGACCTGAAGGCCCGCTTCCGCGAGCGTTACGACGAGGTCGTCCTGGTGAAGGACATCCCCTTCCACTCCCTGTGCGAGCACCACCTCCTGCCCTTCATCGGGAAGGTCCACGTGGGTTACCTGCCCAGCGGCCAGGTCCTGGGCCTTTCCAAGGTCGCCCGCATCGTGGATACCCTGGCCCACCGCCCCCAGGTCCAGGAGCGCCTGACCACCCAGATCGCCGAGCTCCTGAACCGGGAGCTCAAGCCCAAGGGGGTGGCCGTGGTCATGGAGGCCTCCCACGCCTGCATGACCATCCGGGGCGTGAAGAAGCCCGGCTCCGCCATGATCACCTCGGCCATGCTCGGCCACTTCCGCCGCGACCCGGCGGCGCGCGCCGAGGTCATGGCCCTCATCCGGGGATGACGCCGATGAGCGCCCAGGCTCCGCCGGCCTCCGCCGGGGCGGTCGAGGCCAGGGGGCTTCCCCGGAGGGTCTGGTCCGTCCTCTCCTCGGTCTGGGTCGGGATCTTCCTCCTGCTGAACCTGGCGGGCCTG
>JAHFOU010000074.1 GCA_023261525.1 Planctomycetota bacterium
GTAGATGGTGTCGAAGGCGAGGGAGGACTTGCCGGAGCCGGAAAGGCCGCTGAAGACGACGAACTTGTCGCGGGGCAGGACGAGATCCACGCCCTTGAGGTTGTGCTGGCGGGCGCCGCGGATGGTGATGCTGTGCTGGGGGTCGAAGGCGGCCATGGGCGGAATTTCGCTCCTGGGTGAATCCGGTATGATACCGGCCTTCCCTTGCCAAGGGAGGCACAATCCATGAAGCCCGTGAACCTCACCGCGCTCAAGCCCTTCATCCCTTCCGGCAAGGACTTCCCGGCCGCCAAACGCTTCTTCCTGGATCTCGGGTTCTCCATGAATTGGGAAGCCCCGGGCCTTGCGGAACTCCAGCTCGGCGCGGCGGCTTTCCTGCTTCAGGACTTCCACCATCAGGACATGCAGGACAATCTCATGATGTACGCGACCGTCGACGACCTCGACGCCTGGTGGAAGCACATCCAGACCTCGGGCGTCCTGACGCGCTACGCCGGCGTGCGCGCCAAGGCGCCGACGGACTACCCCTGGGGCCAGCGCGAGGTCCACCTCGTAGACCCGGCCGGCGTCTGCTGGCATTTCGCCGCCCAGAAACCGCGTTGAAGCCCGCGGCGGGATGAGGTAGATTCCGGCCATGGCAAACCGCATCCTGATCGTCGAGGACGAGGAAGGCATCCGCGAGATCGAGAAGATCGTCCTGCAGAAGGACGGCTACCAGGTCGAGACGGCCGAGGACGCCAGGATCGGCCTGACCAAGGCCAGCGCCGGAGGCTTCGACCTCATCATCTCCGACATCATGATGCCCGGCATGGACGGCTTCCAGCTCCTGCAGGAGCTGAGGAAGGTCCCGGCCTCCAAGTCCGTCCCGGTGATCTTCATCACCGCCATGGACGAGCAGCGCGACAAGATCAAGGGCCTCAACCTCGGGGCCGTCGAGTACATCACCAAGCCCTTCTCCACCCGCGAGCTCCTTGAGAAGATCAAGGAGGTCCTCATCTCGTACCGCAAGCCCGCCCAGGCCTGACCTGTCCCCCTTCGAACGGGGGCTCCTGGAAACCCTTCCCGCCGGGGCCGCCGTCCTCCACCTGGACGCGACCTACGGCCGGCCCGTCGCCGGGGCCTGGCCCTTCCCCGACCGGAGCGTCGACGCCGTGGCCATGTTCGGCCTCCTCCACCTCCTGCCGGAGGACGCCAGGCGCCAGGCCTACGCCGAGATCCTCCGCATCCTCAGGCCCGGGGGCATTCTGGCGCTCTCCGTCCCCACCTGTGCGCCTCCGTTCACCCCCGGAGGGATCACGGACGAACTCCTGACGGCCGGCTGGGGGGCGATGACGGTGCGCAGGGACCGGGGGTTCCTGCGGACGCGGGGACTTGGCGTGCTGGCCCGCGCCCCGCTATGATCCCGTCCATGACCTACATGAAGAGCGCCCAGTTCGTGCCGGACAAGGGCCAGGCCCTCACCATCTACGAACTGAACGAGGACGGAACCATCGCCCGCTTCGTCACCCACCTGACCGGGACCGGGGAGACCACCCGCAACGAGAAGCCCGTGGTGAAGCGGCTCTATCGGCCCGAGACCTGCCAGCCCTCCTCGCCGGAGGAGTTCGCTCAGTTCTGGGGCGCGTAGCCCTCCCACCACGTCCGCCACGCCGCCGGATCCGGGCGCGTATCGTTCTCGGCGTCCCGGAAATCCTCGCCCGTCGCCTCCCTCAGGGCCTCGTGACAGACCTTCACCACGGACGGGTGGGGGTCGTCCAGCAGTCCGATGAAGAGGGGGATCCATCGCGGGTCCTTCCGGCGCTCGAACTCCATCAGGGCGTTCAGGCGGTAGAGGATGTCGGCCGGGCGGGCGGGGTGGCTAGCGCGGGGCGAGGCCAGAAAGGCGTGAAGGCCGTCGCTGTCCTCGCGGGCCAGGGCATCCTGGTACGCCTTCCCCTCCCGGAGGGTGAGCCAGGAGCGGATTCCCGCCGCCGCCAGGAGGACACAAAGGACGATCAGGATCCAGTCTCCCCAGGTCATGCCGCCAGCATACCGCCTGTACGCCGGCCCCGACAATCCCGCGTCAGGAGGGCCTGACAGCGGTCCCAGTGGAATCTGTGCGTTTCTTGTAACCCCATGATCCCATGATGGTTGAATCCGACGCCTAGGACGGCATGAGGCTTGCCCTCTCCCTGGAAGAACCCCGTGTAGGAGGGCCCCGCCATGAACCTCGATCTCCCCCTTCTTCTCCTGGAGCCCCGAACACCGGCGACGGTCCGCCACATCCCCTTCCTCCTCCACCTGAGGATCCGGCTCGGCATGGCCACCGAATGCGAGCGCGTGGAGTACTTGAACTCGCGCTGGCAGGGCCGGAACCCTTCCACCCTCTCCGCCCTGACGATGCGCGGCCTCAAGGGCCTGGTCCCCGTGGGACTGGGCTCCCTGGCCATCCTCCTGACCCTGGGGGCCTGCCCCGCCAGGCAGGAGGCTCCGGCGCCTTCCCCCCGGCCCATGGCCCCCGTCGTCGTGCGGAGCTACCACCTGGACGTGCATGTGGGGGAACGCCGCCTTGAGGAGGACTGGCAGGAGGCCGCGGGCGGCACGCCGGAGGAATCCCTCTCCCGGCACCTGGACCTGCTGGCGGAGCGCCTGGCCTCGAAGTAGGCACCAGTTCTGCTAGGATACGCTCCCCCGAAAGGAGCGTCCCATGAGCGATGCCTGCGACCTGACCCAGCGTCCCGGAGCCCTGCCCCAGCGGAGGCCGCCGACCCCCGAGGGGATCCGTGACGTCCTGACGAAGAGCCGGACGGTCGCGGTGATCGGCCTTTCGGAGGACCCGTCCAAGCCTGCGTACGGCGTGGCCGCGTATTTGAAGAAGCAGGGCTACCAGATCCTGCCCGTCCATCCCAAGGCCGTCACGGCCCTGGGCGAGAAGGTCCACCGCTCCGTGGCCGAGATCCCCGGCCGCGTGGACCTGGTCTACATGTTCCGCGGGGCGGACGCGGCGCCGGGCGTGGTGGAAGAGGCCGTCGCCAAGGGCGCCAAGGCCGTCTGGATGCCCGAGGGCGTGGTGAACGAGGAGGCCGCCGAGAAGGGCCTCCAGGCCGGCCTGGCCGTGGTCATGGACCGTTGCGCCCAGAAGGAGCACCTGAGACTGGGGCTGGGCGCCCTCTAGTCGCCATCGCTGTACAGCGGCGGCGGAGCCCTGTACAGACCCACGGCCCCGGGCCGCCCCGCTTCCCTCTCGGAAGCTCCGGCACGCCGTTTGCTTTTTGGAGCGCGACCCCTTCTCTCTTACAGGAGCGCTCCGATGCAAACCCGCCTTCTGCCCCTCTCCGGACTCCTTGCGACCCTGCTCGCCGCAGGAATGATCCGGGCCGACGACACCACCCTCCAGAATCCGGCGGATGCGCACAAGAAGCCGGAGGCCCACGCGCCGGCCTACGAGGAGAAGCGGATGCGCTCCTGGGAGCTCCCCCCGGTGACGGTCACCGGGAAGGTCTTCACCCTCCGGGAGGAGGAGAGGGTCGGGTCCTACGGCCAGCCCCGCTGGACGGCCCGCCGCCTCTTCGGGGAGACCCGGACCTATGTCATCCCCGAGGGGCAGATCGAGTACGAGTTCTGGTTCATCTCCACGTCCCCCCGCCACGGCCCCACCACCGTCAAGACCCAGCACGAGATCGAGATCGGACTACCCCACCGCTTCCAGGTGGACCTCTACGAATTCAGCGAGAAGGAAGGCAACGAGGGGACCCGTTCGACGGGGCAGAAGTTCGAGGTGCGCTACGCCCTGGCCAACTGGGGGGAGATCTGGGGCAATCCCGCCCTCTACACGGAATGGGAGCAGAATGACGCCGCGCCCGACCATTTCGAGAACAAGCTCCTCCTCACCGGGGAGTTCTCCCCCCGCTGGCACTGGGGCGGCAACCTGGTCTACGAGCACGAGACCGGAGGGGACCTGACCAACTCCTACGAGGTCACCGGCGGCATCACCCGCACCTTCAAGGACGAGGTGTTCGCCCTGGGCCTGGAGTCCAAGTTCGCGCTGGAGGACAACAACGACCTGAGGGGGCGCTGGGACAGCCTGGGCTACTTCGACAAGGAATGGCTGCTCGGCCCCACCCTGCAGTTCCGTCCCCTGCCCCAGATGCACATCAACCTGGCCGCCCTGTTCGGCATGACCCTGGAGTCCCCCGCCTTCAAGCCCACCCTGGTCATGGGCTGGGAGTTCTAGCCCGAATCCTCGGAAGGCCCCGGGTCGGTTTCGGATTCGCCTCCTTTTCCGCCCGGGGTGCCCGAGGGCAGCGCCTTCCGCTATGATGGGGGGGTCCCCATGGACGCCCTTCCCGAGCCCATCCAGGAATTCGCCCGCAACTACCCCTTCCTGGCGGAGCACTTCCCGTTCTTCCTGCACGGGCTCCACCTGGCCTGGGACCACCCCTACCTGACCGTCTTCACCATGCTCTATCTCTCGGGGCTCATGCCCTTCCCCGAGGAGATCACCCTGATCCTGGGCGGCTTCCTGGTCTATTCCCAGATCGACGCGGACCCCATGCCGGCCTGTCCCCACCAGCTGCTCCGCATGATCCTGACCGCCTGCGCGGCCATCCTGGCCGGGGACCTCACGGTCTACTGGCTGGGACGGCGCTACGGACCCTTCCTCCTGTCCCACCGGTACGCCCGCTGGATCCTCTCGCCCCAGACCCGCACCAAGGCCGAGCGCTTCTACGCACGCTGGGGGCACTGGACCGTCCTGGCCTCGCGCTTCATGGCCGGGGTCCGGGTGGCCTCCTTCCTCCTGGCGGGATCCTGGCGGGTGCGCCTTTCCACCTTCCTGCTGATGGACGGCCTGGGGACCCTGCTCTCGGCCCCGGTCTCGATCTGGGCGGCCTACCACTGGGGGGAGGAGATCGGCCTGGTCATCGTCCAGGTGGGGAAGGCCTTCCACGACCTGTCCCTGCTCGTGGCCCTGGCGGCCCTGCTGATGCTCTGGTGGCAGGTGCGGCGCGCTAGGCGCCCGCCGCCCGGGGTCCCAGGCGCTTCGCCATGACCACCACGTTGCCGCGCTCGCTGTAGAGCACCTCGTCCATCAGCCGGCGCACGAGGTGGATGCCGAATCCGCCCGCGCGCTTGCCGCTCTCGCTCCGCTGCCTCAGGCTGGCGGCCGGATCCTCGGCCGGGTCCGGCACCGCGCCCGGGACGAAGCCCTCCCCCTCGTCCTCGATCTTGAGCAGGACCTTGTCCTCCAGCAGGCAGTAGGACAGGTTGAGATGCCTGTCCTTGCGGCCCTGGTTCCCCCATTCCACGGCATTGCGGCCCAGCTCGTCGATGGCGAAGCGCAGGTCCTCCAGCGTCTCGGGAGGCATCCGGTGGGCGGCCAGGCGCTCCACGAAGCTCTGGAAGCGGGCGACCGTCTCCAGCTCGCTGTCGGCGGTCAGCTCCAGCCATCCGGACTTCTCGTAGTGCACGTCCAGGCCGGCCGGCGGGGCCTGGCGGCCGAGGGCGCCCTGCACCGAGGCCGTGAGGGCCTGGCGGGTGACGGGCTTGGACAGGTAGTCCAGGGCCCCTGCCTGCAGGGAGGCGACCACCGGGCCCTCCTGGTCGCCGCCCGAAAGGACCACCACCCCGGTGGCGGGGAAACGGAGCCGGATCTCCCGCAGGAGCTCCAGGCCACCCATGTCGGGCATGTTCAGGTCAGCGAGGGCCAGGGCGACCGGCCCGCCTTCCAGGACGACCAGGGCCTCGGCCCCGCCGGAGGCCTCCAGCACCCGGTAGCCCTCCGTCTCCAGCAGGGCCCTGAGGATCTCCCGGGCCGAGGGCTCGTCGTCCACGATGAGGATGGTTTCCCCGGCCATGGGAAGGGATGATACGCCAAATCCGCTTGCGATTCCCCGGGGAGGCGCCGCTACAATGCGGGCGTGCCCCCCTCCGATCCCCTGGAATCCCGTCAGCGCGAGGTCCTGGACGCCGCCCTGGCCCAGGCCGACGCGGCCTCCCGACGCCTCGTGGACCTCCTGCGCCAGACCGAGGACGCTGCCCGCCGCGCGGGGGACCTGGAAGCCCAGGCCCGCTTCCAGGAGGAGGCCCTGGGCCGCCTCTCCCAGGAGGCCGGCGCGCTGACCGCCCGCGGCCAGAAGGCCGCGTCCGAGGCCCGCGCGGGGGCCGAAGCCCTGGCCCGTCAGCGCGCCGAGGCCGAGGCTGCCGAGCGGGCCAAGGCCTCCGCCGAGGAGGAGGTCCGCACCGCCCTGGAGCGGGTCCGCCTCCTGGGAGAGGAACGCGACGCCCTCCAGTCCGAGCGCGAGGCCCTGAAATCCCGCCTGGCGCGCATGGAGGAATCCGTCGAGGCCCTGCGCAAGGCCCGGGACGAGTACCTGGCCAAGGTCGAGGGCCTCAAGGCCCGGCACGACGAACTCCTGCCCCGCGGATGACCCAGGGCCCCGAGGCGCGGATCTCCAAGGTGTCCTCCCGGGCGGAGGCGCTGGCCGCCTTCGCCGAATCCGCCTCCCGCCTGGGGCGCCTTCTCAAGCAGGGCCGGCAGGAGACGGATCCGACCAGGTCCGCCGCCATCGCCTCCGAGCTGGAGGCCCGCCTCCGCCTGGCCGAGGAGGATCTGAAGGAACTGCTCGGCACGCCGCCGGCCTCCTCTTCCGGAGCGCTCCCGGTCGCCGTCCCCCTGCAGGAGGAGACCCTGCGCTGGATGATCCGCGAACTGGCCGAGTCCCTGGCCAAGCGCCCGGAGCCCGCGCCCACCGCCGACGGCCTGGAACCCCTGAGGGAGCGCCTGGCCAAGCTGGAGGCCGAGCGCATCCCCGCCCTGGCCGAGAACCTGAAGGCCGAGCACCAGCAGTCCTCCCTGGACCTCGAGGCCGTGGAGCGCCAGATCGCCTCCCTGGAGGCCACCTCGGGCGCCATCCAGGACCGCCTTCAGGCCCTCGAGACACGGCCCGCCGCCGCCCCCGCGGCGGCCCAGGATCCCACGGCCTTCCTGGCCCAGGTCCGCGACCTGGTCCAGCAGGCGGTCACCGACTCCTTCTCCTTCCCGGACCTCGGCGCCATCGTGGACCAGAAGGTGACCCAGCGCTCCCAGGCCATGCAGTCGGAGATCCGGGAACTGGAAGCCGCCCTGGTGAAGGCCATCATGCAGCAGCTCGAGAGCAAGCCCCTGGGCGAGGCCCAGGTCGAGGCCCTGGTGGACCAGCGCGTGAACCAGCTCCTGCTGAAGTACATCCAGCGCTAGGGGGCCTCCTCGACCTCCCCGGGAATCACGGCCCCTTCCCTCAGGACCACCCCGATCAGCCCGGGTTTCACGGTCAGGGGGATGCCGGTGCGCCTCAGGCCCTGCACGTCGATCTGGTTGCGCTCCACGTCCAGGGGCACGGGGCGCCCGGCCTCCTCGGCCTTGCGGATCATCTCCTTCAGGGCCGCGACGCTCGTGACCGTCTCCCCGCCGTACCGGACGATGTGATCCCCCGGGCGGATGCCCAGCCCCTCGGCCTGCCCGCCCGGGACGAGCTTCATGACCGTCACGAAGGGCAGGGGGCTTCCCGGCGGCGCGGGGACCGGCACGGAAGGACGGGGAACCAGATCGGCCCCGCGCAGGGAAAGGAGGACCCCGGCTTCCGCCGCGAGGAGGAGCAGGGCCGCCAGGCCGCCCAGGAGGATCCTGGAGCGCCGGACGGGAGCCCCCTCCTTCGGGAAGGCGATCCAGCAGAAGAGATAGGCCGCCAGCCCCGCCCCACAACCCAGCAGGGCGGCCAGCACGAAGCCCAGCCTCACCCGCGAGGGCTTCCAGCCGAAACGGATCGCCAGGGCCAGGGCGACGCCCGCCAGCCGACTGCCCGGACCCTGCCGCGTGGGAAGCACGTCCCGGTTGTAGGCCCCCCCGCGCCGCCGGGTCAAGGACCGGCAAAGCCTTTGACTGTGCGTCCCCGCATGGGGGAGAATCCGAGCTCCAGCGTCGGGCCGTAGCGCAGTCTGGTAGCGCGCTTGGTTTGGGACCAAGAGGTCCAGGGTTCAAATCCCTGCGGCCCGACCACCTGACCGAAGGAGGCCTGCGTGCGGAAGACCCGGGCGATGTTCGCTTCGCTGGCCCTCGCGGCGCTGGCCGGAGGCTGTGCCAGGCCCGCCCCCCAAGAGGAAGATCGCCAGGCCCGGCCCTACTGGCCCCGGAGCGAGGCGGAGCAGGAGGCCTTCGAGCGGGCGAGGCGGGACGTCTTCCCGGACGACGTCCGCCGGGACCCGGCAGCCCACGCTGCCGAGCTCCTGCTCTGGTCGGGCATCCTGAAGAACGTGGAGGTCCCCGCGGGAGGAAGGACCGTCCATCTCCTCGTCGAGCACCACTACTGGGACTGGATCGAGGACCGCGGCGACGGCCTGGCCCACCCCTCTCCCCGAGGGGAAGGGATGTTCGAATGCCTCTGCGAGTTCCCGTCCCCCGAGAATGCCGCGGCCTTCCTGGCCAGGCCTCCCGCCTCGGGGCGCATGATCGTGGTCTACGGGACCCCGGACGGCCTGACCCCCGAAGGGGTCGTCCGGCTCCACGGAAGGCATTTCTACACCTTCCGGCCGGAGCGCTTCCCGATGGACGTCCTGGACTACGGGCGGGACCTCAAGCCCCTGACGCCCCCTTAAACCACTAGCGGGGCCGCTTCCACCACCAGGCCGCGGCCGCCATCAGGGCCGCCAGCCCAAAGGGCACCGCCAGGATGGGCCGGTGCTCGGGGGACAGGAACAGCAGGATCCCCCCAAACCCCAGCAGGGCCAGGGCCAGGAAGGTCAGTCCCCCGACACGGGCCTTCCAGCGCCGGCGGGCCTCCCCCGGCCGGCGCGCCAGGAGATGGGAGGTACGCGAGGACGGACGCGGGGACGGCACCGGCGCGGGCACGGGAGGCTCCGGAAGGGGCGCCGGGGGGGAGGCTAGGACGCTGGGACGCTGGAGCCCGGCCAGGGCCTGGGCCATGCCCCTCGCGGGGGTGTCCCGCGGGCCGGGCGCACGGGAGAGGGCCTCGGCCATCTCGGAGGCCCTCTGCCAGCGGCGATCGGGATCCGGATCCAGGGCCTTGAGGACCACCGCATCCACCCGGGCGTCCACCCCGCACTTCTCGGAGGGGGGCGGGAAGTGCCCGATGGGAAGCTCCCCGGTGAGCATCTCGTACAGGACCACCCCCAGGGCGTACAGGTCCGCCCGGTGGTCGGACGTGCGGGCCGCCTGCCGGGCCTCCGGGGCCATGTAGTCCCTCGTGCCCATCACCGTCCGGGTCCTCGTCAGGTTGCTGACGGGATCCTCCCCGGCCAGGCGGGCCAGGCCGA
>JAHFOU010000393.1:0-2044 GCA_023261525.1 Planctomycetota bacterium
GCGCCTGCGCCTGGCCTGCTTCGGATGGATGATGGGGGCCTGTGTCGCTGTCGTGGCTCCCTGGACGGTCAGGAACCTGCTGGTCCTGAAATCCCCCGTGCTGGTCTCGAGCCTGGGGGGGTGGGCTTCATGGTGAACCTCGTGGACCACGTCAACGTCTGGCGCACGCCGCGGGCCGGCGGCGACGGGGGGATTCCTCCGGAGGTCCGCGCCGGCAGGATCCCGGACGAGGCGGGGATCGACAAGGCCATCTATCGTCACAAGCTGGCGCGCCTGGCCTCCGATCCGGGCCTGGCGGTCCGCATCGTGGGGGTGAACGCCCTCTGCCTGCTCTATCCCATCGTGCAGGCCGGGGCCCATGCCCTGAATCCGTCCCTGCTCTTCGCCTACGCGGGGCTGGGTCTCCTGCTCCTGGCCTGGCGCCGCTGGAGACTGCCGGCCGCGGAGGATCCCCGCGTCGTTCCCGTTCTCCTGATGGGCGTCTACGTGGGGGTTTCCCTGGTTTGGCAGGCCCAGCCGGGCTACCGCACGCCCGTCGAGCCGTTGATCCTCCTGGCCGGGCTCCTGGGCTGGGACATCTGGATCCGCGCGGGGCGGAGCCTGCCCCGTTGCGGCGCCGCGGTGGCGGTCTACGCCCTGGCCTGGGGGGCACGCCTGCTCTGGATGTCGTCCTGGAAGACGGCCGTCGTGGCCTGGCTGAGGGGCGTCTGCGTCCGCTAGGGCTTGGGCTCCTTCTCGTCCTCTTCCACCCGTTCGACGGATCTCGCCGGGGTGTTGAGCTGCTTCTCCGCGTCCACCTCGTCGCGGTCCAGGGCCACCATGGCCAGCTTGAGTTTGGCCTTTAGCTCCGTCTTCTCCGGCGGCAGGGCCTGGCGGGTCTGGCGCATGACCTGGAGGGCCTGGCGGAAGGAGCGCACCAGGTCCCCGGGGTCCAGGGAGGTGGAATCCCTCAGCTGGCCGAACTCCGCGCCCTCGGCCCAGGCGATGACCGCGGCGCTCAGGTGGAAGTTGGGGGCCTTGGTCAGGGTGGGGAGGCGCTTGAAGTCCTCGGCCCGCCGCACGGCCTCGAGCGGCGGCTCGAAGCGGCGTCGGAAGGTCGCCAGGTCCTCCGGGTGGAGGAGCTGGTGCCAGGCGCCCTTGCGGGGCTCGTAGACCAGGGCGGTGAAGAGGGCGGCCAGCTCGGGGACCTCCAGGCCCTCCAGGCGCTTCTGCCAGAACAGCTCAGCCACCTGGATCTCATAGCCGAAGATGCGCCCGGCGAAGCGGCCCTTCGGGGTCAGCTCCGTGCCCGCGCAGTAGTGGAACTCGCGGAGGATCTCCAGGCGGCGGCGCAGGAGCTCCCCGGCCGGCATCCCCCCGGGCCCGACCTCCTGCTGGTAGGCCGCGAAGGAGCGCTCGGCCACCTCCAGCAGACGGTCGCCGAGGCGCTCGAACAGGTTGAGGATGGTGGCGTAGGAGAGGTGGAAGCGGCTCTCGATGGGCTCGGGCGTCCCGGAGATCATCCTGGAGCAGGCCCGGGCGTCGTCCGGGCTTCCCGAGGTCTGGGCGAAGACCGTGCCCTTGACGTCCATGCCGCGGCGTCCGGCCCGGCCCGCCATCTGCTGGTAGTCGCGCACCCTGAGGTGGCGGAAATCCACCCCGTTGAACTTCCTGACGTCGTCGAAGACCACGGAGGCGGCCGGCATGTTGATGCCCAGGGCGAAGGTCTCGGTGGCGAAGAGGAGCTTGACCAGGCCGGCGGCGAAGAGCTGTTCCACCACCTCCTTGAGCGTCGGGAGCATGCCGGCGTGGTGGTAGGACACGCCCCGCTGGATCAGCTTGCGCATGGCCTGGGGCCCGGCCTGGTCCGAGATCCCGAAGCGGGCCGTCAGGGTGTCGAAGAGGGCCAGGGCCCGCTTCTCCTCGGCGGTCGTGAGCAGGCTGCGGCCGGTGTTGGCCCGGGCCAGCTCCTCGCAGGCCCTCCGGCCGAAGGCGAAGTAGAGGCAGGGCAGGCGGCGGGCGTTCTTCACATGGTCGATCACGACCATGGGGTCGGGCCGCGGCG
>JAHFOU010000393.1:2054-2601 GCA_023261525.1 Planctomycetota bacterium
GGGGGGGCGGGAGGGCTTGCGGCGCTGGCGCCCGTAGCCCTTGCGCTTCTTCTCGGGCGGGGCCTCGCGGGGCTTCCACTCCCGTGCCGTGCGCTTGAGCTCGGCCGCGTCGACGGGGCCGCTCCAGGGGGTGAAGAAGCGGTGCTCCAGGGGCACGGGGCGGGTCTCGGAGAGGACGACGGCGAACTCCTGGCCGCGGGCCTTGGACATCCAGCCCGCCAGGTCCTTCAGGTTGGGGACGGTGGCGCTCAGGCAGACGAAGCGGATGGCGGGGGGCGCGAAGATCACGCTCTCCTCCCAGACGGTGCCGCGCTCCTCGTCGTCGATGAAGTGGATCTCGTCGAAGACGCACCCGCTTACGTCCTTCAGGCGGTCGCCCTCGAAGATGCAGTTGCGGAAGATCTCCGTGGTCATGATGCAGCAGGGAGCATCGGGCCGGATGGCCACGTCCCCGGTAAGGATGCCCACCTTCTCGGCCCCCCAGCGCGCGGAGAAGTCCCGGAACTTCTGGTTGGAGAGGGCCTTGATGGGGGCGGTGTAGATCACG
>JAHFOU010000394.1 GCA_023261525.1 Planctomycetota bacterium
CTACAACGATCGCTACGGCCACCTGGCGGGCGACGAGGCGTTGCGCCAGATCGCCCGCGTCCTGAAGACCAAGTCCCGGGACGTGGACATGGTGGCGCGCTACGGCGGGGAGGAGTTCGCCATCATCCTGCCGGAGACGGAGCTCCCGCAAGCGGCGGTCCAGGCCGAGCGCCTCCGGGTGGCGGTGGAGGGGCACCGCTTCAGCCCGGCGGCCGAGGGGCACCTCACCGTCAGCGTGGGGGCGGCGACGCTCCTCGAGGGGATGGACCGGCCGGAGCAGCTCGTGCACCGGGCGGACCAGGGCCTCTACGAGGCCAAGGCGAGCGGGCGCAATCGGGTCTGCCTGGCGGCGGGGCGAGCCGAGCCACCAGAGGTGCACTAGGGGTGGGCAGGCAGGGGGGGAGCCGGTCCCGGGCGGATCGCCTCCTCCTCGTGGTGGTTACCGCGGGCGGTCTGGGCTACGCCCCCGTTGGCCCCGGGACCGTGGGGAGCCTCCTGGCCCTCGGCCTGGCGTGGGGCCTGGCGGGGTGGGGCGCGGGCGCGACCCTTCTGGTCGCCCTGGCCTGCGCGGCGCTGACGGCGCTTTTGGCCGGGCGGGCCGAGGCTCTGCTCGGCCGGCGCGATCCACCCGCTGTCATCCTGGACGAGATGGCGGGGATGCTCCTGGCGACCGTCGCGCTCCCCCGACACTGGGCGTTCGCAGCGGCCGCCTTCGGGTGCTTCCGGCTCCTGGACATCTGGAAGCCTCTGGGGATCCGGCGGGCCCAAGCCCTGCCCGGGGGCGTCGGCATCCTGGCCGACGACCTGCTGGCGGGCCTGTACACCAACCTCCTGCTCCAGGCTCTCTCCCCCTTCCTGGCCGGGCGGGGACGACTCCCATGAACGCAGAGATCCTGACGGTGGGCACCGAGCTGCTGCTGGGGCAGATCGTGGACACGAACGCCGCCTTCATCGCCGAGCGGTTGGCGGAGGCCGGGATTGACGTCTACTTCAAGACCACCGTGGGGGATAACCCGGCCCGGATCGAGGCCGCGGTGCGCCAGGCGCTCGGGCGGGCCCAGGTGGTCCTCTGCACCGGCGGCTTGGGCCCGACGGAGGATGACCTGACCCGGGACGTCGTGGCGAAGGTGACGGGCCGCCCCCTTCGCCTCAACCCGGCCGTGCTGGCCCAGATCCAGGGGCGCTTCGCCCGACGTGGCATCCCCATGGCCAGGAACAATGAGCGGCAAGCCCAGGTCCCGGAAGGAGCCGAGGTGTTGGAGAACCCCCGGGGCACGGCCCCCGGCCTGCTCCTCCGGGTGGATCCCGCCCGAATTGTGGTCCTGCTCCCCGGCGTGCCAGCCGAGATGCGGCCGATGCTCACGGAGATCGTGCTGCCCCGCCTCCGGGAGGTCTACGGCCTGAAGGGGCGGATCCGCTCCCGCGTCCTCCGGACCACGGGGGTCAGCGAGTCCAAGGTGGACGAGCTGCTGGGGGACCTCTGGGCGGAGCGGAATCCCACGATTGCCCTGCTGGCCCGATCGGGGGAGATCCACGTCCGACTCACGGCGAAGGCGGAGACGGAGGCGGAGCTGGGGCACCTCCTGGACGGCCGGGAGGCTCAGGTGCGGGAGCGGCTAGGGGACATCGTCTTCGGTCGGGATGAGGAGAGCCTGGAGGTGATCGTGGGCCGGCTCCTGCTGGCCCGCTGCCTCACGCTGGCCGTGGCCGAGTCCTGCACCGGCGGGCTGGTGGGCCATCGGATTACCAACGTCCCGGGCTCCTCCGCGTACTTCGACCGGGGCGTCGTCGTCTACAGCAACCAGGCGAAGACGGCCCTCCTGGGGGTCCCGGCGGAGCTCATCGCCGCCAAGGGGGCCGTCAGCGCCGAGGTGGCGGCGGCGATGGCCGAGAAGATGCGGGAGGGGGCCGGGGTGGACCTGGCGCTGGCGGTCACCGGGATCGCCGGGCCAACCGGCGGGACCCCGGAGAAGCCGGTCGGCCTCACCTACATCGCCCTCGCCCACGCCGGTGGGGTGGCGGCGCACGAGTTCCGGTTCTTCACCGATCGAGATGTAAACAAGCAGCGGGCGGCCCAGACGGCCCTGGACCTGGTGCGGCGCCACCTGCTGGGCCTGCCCTCCGCCCCGCTCCTCTAGCCCCCCTGGAGCCTGCACCCTGCGCCTCTTCATCGCGATCCCCCTGAGCGATGCGCTCCACGAGGCGCTCGGAGCGCTGCAGGCGGACCTCCGGGCCGCCGCTGGTCCGGTCTCCTGGGTGAAGCCGGAGAACATCCACCTGACCCTGAAATTCCTGGGGGAGGTTCCCCCGGCGCACGAGGGGGCGATCCGGGAGGCGATGGCAGAGGCCGTGGCCGGTACCTTCCCCTTTCCCCTGCGCGCCGGGGGCTGCGGGGTCTTCCCGGGGGAACAGAGTCCCCGGGTCCTCTGGGTGGGCCTGCGGGCCGGGGGTCCCGAGGCGGCCGCCCTGGCCGCCCGCCTGGAGAGGGCCTGCGCCGCCCGCGGGTTTCCCCGGGAGGACCGACCGTTCAAAGTGCACCTCACGCTGGGTCGGGTCCGGGCGCCCAGGGGGCTCGAAGCGACCATGCGGCGGCTCC
>JAHFOU010000075.1 GCA_023261525.1 Planctomycetota bacterium
CATCCCCGAGGATCGCCGCCGATGAGCCTGAAGGGAAGGGTCGCGGTGGTCACGGGCGCGGGCCGCGGCATCGGCGCCGAGACGGCCCGGGCCCTGGCCCGCGCCGGAGCCTCCGTCCTCCTGGCCGCCCGCACCCGCCGGGAGCTGGAGGCCGTGGCCCGCTCCATCGGCAGGCAGGCCCGCGTCCTGCCCTGCGACGTCACGAAACCCGCCTCCGTGAAGGCCCTGGCGAAGAAGGCCGGCGCCGTCCACATCCTGGTGAACGCCGCCGGCGTGGCGCCCTCGGACCCCCTCCTCAAGATCCGCCTGGCCGACTGGCAGCGGACGATGGCCGTGAACGCCACGGGCCCCCTGCTCACGATGCAGGCCTTCCTGCCGGGGATGCTGAAGGCCCGCTGGGGCCGCATCGTGAACGTGGCCTCCACGGCCGCCAAGACCGCCGGGCCCTACATCGCGGCCTACGCGGCCTCCAAGCATGCCCTGCTGGGCCTCACGCGGGCGGCGGCGGCCGAATGCGCCTCCCGCGGCGTCACCGTGAACGCCGTCTGCCCCGGCTTCGTGGACACCGAGATGACCCGGACCTCCCTGAAACGCATCTGCGACAAGACGGGGATGTCCCGGACCCAGGCCCTGGACTTCCTCAAGGCCCAAAGCCCCCAGAAGCGCCTGATCGAGCCCGAGGAGGTCGCCTGGCTGATCGCCTCCCTCTGCGCCGACGAGGCCAGGGGCCTCCACGGCCAGGCCCTCGTGCTGGACGGCGGGGGGACGATGTCGTGATGCAGGCCATCAACCCCAAATCCCTGGGCGCCCCCAAGGGCTACGCCAACGGCATGCTAGCCCCGGCCGGCGGGAGACTGCTCTTCGTGGCCGGCCAGGTGGGCTGGGGCCCCGGACAAAAGGTCGTGGACGGGGGCTTCGTCCCCCAGTTCGAGCAGGCCCTGAAAAATGTCCTGGCCGTGGTCGAGGCCGCCGGCGGGAAGACCGAGCACGTGGGGCGCCTGACCATCTATGTCGTGGCCAAGCGCCAGTACAAGGCGGAGCAGAAGGCGGTCGGGGAGGCCTACCGTAACGTGATGGGCAAGCACTTCCCGGCCATGGCCCTGGTGGAGATCAAGTCCCTGCTGGACCCGGATGCCCTGGTCGAGATCGAGGCCACGGCGGTGATCCCGTGATCGCGCCGAAGACCTTCCGTTACGAGATCGACGCCGCCGCCTCGGTGGCGACCCTCGTGTTGGACCGTCCCGACAAGCTGAACGCCCTGACCTTCGAGGTCTATGCCGAGCTGACCGAGGCCTTCCGGGCCCTGGACCAGGAGCCGGGCGTGCGCAGCATCGTCCTCACCGGCACGGGCCGGGCCTTCTGCTCGGGCGGGGACGTGGACCTCATCATCGGGAAGCTGTTCGAGCGGGACTACCAGGGCCTGCTGGAGTTCACGCGGTCGACCGGCGCCCTCATCCTGGCCATCCGGCGTTGCCGCCGGCCCGTCGTGGCCGCCCTGAACGGCCTGGCCTCCGGCGCCGGGGCCGTGATCGCGGCGGCCTGCGACTTCCGCGTGGCGTCCGACTCGGCCAAGATCGCCTTCCTCTTCCACAAGGTCGGCCTCACGGGCGCGGACATGGGCGCGGCCTGGCTGCTCCAGCGCCTCGTCGGCCAAGCGAGGGCCACCGAGATCCTGATGCTCGGGGACTTCGTCGAGGCCAAGGAGGCCGAGCGCATCGGGCTCTACCACCGGGTGGTCCCCGGAGACAGCCTGATGTCGGAAGCGCGGGGTTTGGCGGAGCGCCTGGCCCTCAACCCCTCCTTCGCCCAGGGCATCACCAAGGAGCTCCTCACGCGCGAAAGCGCCATCGACCTGGCCACGGCGCTGGAGATGGAAAGCCAGGCCCAGGCCCTCTGCATGCAGGACCCCAACTTCCGGGCCTTCTACGACGCCTTCCAGGCCAAGAAGAAGCCGGCCTTCTCGTAATGCCCGACACCCGCACCGTCCGCGCCTTCCTCGAGGAGCGCCACCGGAAGCTGGCGGAGTCCTTCGACGCCTTCTCCTGCAAGGAAATCGCCACCCTCCCCGCTCCGGAGACGGACGAGGCGGCCCGCAAGCAGGCCCGTCAGATCCTCGGCTTGGCCGGCAAGGCCGGGCTCTTCGGCCACATCGTCCCCACGCCCGACCTGCGCGCCTGCGCCCTGGCCCGGGAGGCCCTGGCGGCCGCCTCCCCCCTGGCCGACGCCGTCTTCGCCCTCCAGGGCCTCGGCGCCGTGCCCATCGCCCTGGCCGGGTCCGAGGCCCTGAAGGCACGCTGGCTCCCGGCCGTCGCCAAGGGCGAGGCCATGGCCGCCTTCGCCATGACGGAGACCGAGGCCGGCTCCGACGTCGCGGCCATGAAGACGACCGCCCGCAAGGACGGGGATGCCTATGTCCTCAACGGCGCCAAGGTCTTCATCTCGAACGCCGGGATCGCGGACTTCTACACGGTCTTCGCCTCGACCGATCCCAACAAGGGCAACAAGGGCATCTCCTGCTTCATCGTGGAAGCCAAGACCCCGGGCTTCAAATTCGTGAAGGCCCAGGTCCTCTCCGCTCCCCACCCGCTGGGCGAGATCGCGTTCGAGAACTGCCGGGTCCCCACCGCCAACCGACTCGGCGAGGAGGGCGGGGGCTTCAAGGTAGGCATGGCCACCCTGGACCGCCTGCGCTGCACGGTCGGGGCCGCGGCCTGCGGGATGGCCGCCCGGGCCCTGGCCGAGGCCAAGGCCCATGTGCTCTCGAGGAAGCAGTTCGGCAAGCCCCTGGCGGAGTTCCAGCTGGTCCAGTTCCGCCTGGCGGCCATGGCCATGGAGCTGACGGCCGCCCGCCTCCTGGTCTACCGCGCCGCCTGGGAGGCGGACACGGGCACTCAGCGGGTCACGGTGGAGAGCGCCATGGCCAAGGCCTTCGCCACCGAGGCGGCCCAGCGCATTGTGGATTCAGCGCTCCAGCTGTTGGGCGGCAAGGGCGCCCTGGCCGAACACCCGGTGGAGAGGCTGTACCGAGCGGTGAGGGCGCTTCGCATCTACGAGGGCACGACGGAGATCCAGCACCTGGTCATCGCGGGGCAGATGCTCAAGGAGAAGGCGTGAGCCGCTTCGAGAAGCACGTCTTCGTCTGCCTGAACGAGCGCACGGCCTCCGACGCCCGCGGCTGCTGCAACGCCAAGGGGGCGGCCCAGGTCCTGGACCTCCTCAAGGGGGCCGTCCACGAGCGTGGCCTGAACAAACGGATCCGCGTCCAGCGGGCCGGATGCCTGGACCACTGCGAGCAGGGCGTGGCGATCGTGGTCTACCCCGAGGCGACCTGGTACGGGAACGTCACCCCGGCCGACTGCGCGGAGATCGTCGAGAAACACCTGGCGGGCGGGAAGCCGGTGGAGCGGCTTCTCCTCAAGTAGATGAAGCCTGTTTTCATATTGGGATCCGGATTCTCAAAAGATCTCACAGAAAAAGGGAGGCACCCACACCCAACTCTTTCTGAACTCTCCATCCCTCTCTTAACAAAAAGCCTGGTCGCAGGAATCGAGGGGGAGTCATTGCTGGACGTAGCCACCCACGCAGGAGTTCCCATAAGCATTTTGGGAAACGTTGAGCACTTAATGACATTCGCCTCCCAAGAGATGCCGTGGATGGAAGACCCCCGCAAGAAGATGCTACGGTGGTTGCATAGCGAAGTCTCCAGAGCTATCGCCCAAGAGTTCAAATTGCTGGATGAAGAAAATGCTTCGGTCGCAAGAAATCACCAGGCCGGGCACGAGGTTCTCTACTCTTGGCACCAGAGCGAAGCCACTGTCATCACCTTCAACTGGGATACTCTCGTGGAGCGCTTGGCGATGCAACTGCCAAATAATGTTCGTGAGGGCAGTCTTTACCAGGTTTCTATCCGCGATGTAGCCCATCGGCTGGGCGATAATCAGAACGTTACAATTCGTGAGCAACCGGCAACCTCATTCCAGTTACTGAAGATGCACGGATCAATCAACTGGTACCAGGCAGCCACAGGAAACTCGCCAGACATCTACTACAACCCTGTTGATCCAGGTGTCCTGACTCCCTTCCCGGACGACGCCAGAGAAAAAGGGATGCGGGGGCTTATCCCCATGATCATTCCACCTGTCTTGGACAAGAGTGTCTTCTATGGGAATGATGTCATCACAGCCCAATGGACCTTGGCTATGGACGCCCTAAAAAAGGCCTCGGCCATCTACATTTCTGGTTATTCCCTTCCCGAGACTGACTTGGCTACCCAATTCTTATTTCGAGAAGCTCTAGAAGAAAACAGGCAATGTCCCATTTATCTGGTAACCAAAGCCGCCTCCAAAGAAGAGGAGATCCTTAAACAACGTTATTTAGACGTTTTGAACGACAAGTCGAATGAGCAAGGTCGGCTGAATATTCATAATGCCGGCGCCGACGAAAGTTCTTTAGGTTTGTTGGCCAAACTTATAAACAAGAAGGGGCCCTAGCATGCAAAAGCCCGAGATGACCCCCGAGTACCGCAAGACCCTCGTCCAGATGATGGAGAGCCAGGCCTACCGCGAGCTGGCGGCCGCCCAGATGTTCGGCTACGGCCTCCAGTTCATCCCCGAGATCAAGAACCTGAAGTTCATGACCTGGCACATCACCGAGGAGATGGAGCACTACCAGGACGTCGCCAAGATGTACGAGAGCTTCACCGGGACCTCCGTCGAACCCGTCGTGAACAAGCGCCTCCGCGAGAAGCCCATCGCCTTCGCCCAGTCCTGGTTCGAGCTGGCCATGGCCCAGTTCCTCTACGACCGCGGCGGGTTCTGGCAGTTGCAGGAGTACGAGAACTGCTCCTTCGAGCCCTACCGGACCGTCATCCAGAAGATCATCAAGGAGGAGCGCGGCCACCAGGACCTCGGGATGCAGATGGTCGTCGACCTCTGCAAGACCGGCGGATTCGAGGCGGAGAAGCAGCCCCTCTTCGACAAATGGTTCAAGCAGGGCATGCTGTCCTTCGGGAGGCCGAACACCGACGGCAACAAGTACGCGATCTCCGTCGGCCTCAAGAAGCGGGACTCCGGGGCCGTCATGCAGGACTTCCTCAACGACATCAAGCCGGCCGTGAAGGCCTGCAAGGTCCGCTTCCCGGACCCCAAGGCCATCGGCCTGGAGTGCCCGCCGGGCCTGGACTGGTCGCTCTAGGGATGTGGCATCCCCCGGGGGCGATCCGCCACCCCCTCCCGGAGCCCGGCTGGCCCACGGAGGCCCAGGCCGCCGCCGCCCGCCTCTTCTCCCCCGTCCGGCTCGGCCCGATCCAGCTCGAGCAGCGCACCTGGGTCCCCGCCATGGTGCCCTGGCGCGCCACGGAGGAGGGCTTCGTCACGAACGACGTGCTCGCGTGGTACGCCCGCTTCGCCCAGGGAAGGCCGGGCGCCCTCGTCGTGGAGGCCACCGGCATCCGGGACGTGCCCAGCGGCCCCCTCCTGAGGATCGGCCACGACCGCTTCCTGCCCGGGCTGGAAAAGCTGGTCGAGACCGTCCGCAAGGCCAGCGGGGGGAAGACGAGGCTCCTGATCCAGATCATCGATTTCCTGTCGATCCGGAGACGGCCCGAGCCGGGGAAATTCTTCGCCCGCTTCCTGGAGATCACCGAAGCCCACCGGGGGCACTTCCCCGGGAAGGATGACGCCGCGATCCGGACGGCCCTGGCGGGCCTCCCCGAGGCCGAGCTGGAGCGCGTGCTGAGCCCGCGCGAGCTGGAGAGCCTGCGCCTGGGCGCCCGCGAGCGGGTCTCCGACACCCACCTGGCCCACATCCGGGACCTGCCCAAGGTCCTGCCCGGCCTCTTTGCCGACACGGCGGTCCGGGCGGGCAAGGCGGGCTTCGACGGGGTCGAGCTCCACTACGCCCATGCCTACACCATGTCCTCCTTCCTCTCGGCCCTGAACGACCGCGCCGATGGTTATGGCGGCACCCGGGAGAACCGCGTCCGCCTCCCCCTGGAGGTCTTCCGCGCCGTGAAGGCCGCCTCCCCCAAGAGCCTGGCCTTGGGCTGCCGCTTCCTGAGCGAGGACTGCGTGCCGGGCGGGAGCACGCTGGAGGATTCCGCCTTCTTCGCCGTGGAGTTCGCCCGGGCCGGCATGGACTTCCTCTCCCTGTCCCGGGGCGGGCGCTTCGAGGACGCCGAGCAACCCAAGGTCGGGCAGGCGGCCTATCCCTACACCGGCCCCTCGGGCTGGGAGTGCATGCCCACGGCCATGGCCGACGCCAAAGGCCCCTTCGGGCGCAACGTGGCGGCCTCCGCCCGCATCCGGGCCGCGGTCCGCGCCGCCGGGTTCCAGACCCCGGTCGTGGTCTCCGGGGGCATTTCCAGCTTCGCGCAGGCCGAGGGCATCCTCCAGCGCGGGGAGGCCGACCTCATCGGCGCCGCCCGCCAGAGCCTGGCCGACCCGGACTGGTTCCTCAAGACCCGCCGGGGCCGGGGCTCTGAAGTCAGGCGCTGCACCTACACCAACTACTGCGAGGGCCTGGACCAGATGCACAAGCAGGTCACCTGCAAGCTCTGGGACCGCGAGCCGGGGGGGGACCGGACGCCCGACGGGAAGCGACGCCTCGTGGCGCCGGGCTGGGCGCCCTAGAGGTCGTAGTCGATCGCCAGGATCTTGTAGCGCAGGGTCCCGCGCGGGACCGCGATCTCCACCGTCTCGCCGACCTTGTGGCCCACCAGGCCCTGGCCGAAGGGGGAGGTGACCAGGATCTTGTTCTGGGCGTAGTCCTGCTCGCCCTCGCCGACCAGGTGGAAGGTCTCCTTGCTCTTGTCCTTCAGGTCCTGGACCGTGACCTTGGCGCCCAGCATCACCACGTCGCGCTCGATGTCCTTCTCCGCGATCATCTCGGCGCGGGCCAGCTTGTCCTTCAGGTCCCGGACCTTGGCGTCGATCATGCTCAGCTCCTCGCGGGCGGCGTGGTACTGGGCGTTCTCGCGCAGGTCGCCCATCTCCCTCGCCTCGGCGACGTCCTGGGCGACCTTGGGGCGCTTGTCCTCCCAGGTCTTGAGCTCCTGCTCGACCTTCTTGCGCCCCTTCTCGGTCATCGGCACGGTGTCCATGGCAGGCATTATAGATAAAATCGGCCTTTCCTCAGACGGATCCGTTCGCACGCGGCCCCTTCAGGAGTGTCGGATGGATCTCGAGGCAAGCTTTCGGACGCTAGGGCCCCGGCTGTACCGGTACGCCCTGGCCATCCTGGCCTCGAGCGCCGACGCGGAGGAAGCCGTGCAGGACGCTTTCGTCAGCCTCGCCGAAGCCAGGACCCCGCCCCGGGAGGAAGCCCGCTGGCTGGTCCGGGCCGTGCGCAACGGGGCCTACAAGCGCCTGGGGCGCTCCCGGCGCCGTCTGGAGCTCCTCCGGCAAGGCGCCCCCCTGCTGGTCCCGAGGGAGTCCGGGGACCCCGTGGACGCGGACATGGCCCGCAAGGCCTCCGAGGCCCTCGGCAAGCTTCCGGTCGAGCAGCGGGAGGCGGTGGCCCTCCACCTCTTCGAGGGGCTGAGCTTCCGGGAGATCGGGGAGATGACGGAGGTGCCGGAGGACACGGCGGCCAGCCGGTACCGCTACGGGATCGAGAAGATGCGGGAGGTGCTCGATGAGCGTTCCTGAGCTGGAGGCCCGGTTGAGGCGGCTGAGGCTGGCGGAGCCGGAGCCCGACCTGGGAGGAAGGGTCCTGGAGACGGCGCTTTCCATGCGCCGCCTGGGACGCCAGCTCCGCCTGGCCTGGGGGGCTGCCGCCGCCGCGGCCCTGCTGGCCGCGGGCACATGCTGGATGGAACCGGTTCGGTCCCAGCCCCCGATCCGGATGCCGGAAGACCTGGCCAGCCTGGCCGAGATCGACCCGGCCTTGGCCCGAAGGGCTCAGGTCCTGGCCATGGCCCTGCCCAGGGAGGATGCCTGGGACACCCTCCACACCCGTACCGCGGCGATGAAGACCCTGGAAGGAGAAATCCCATGACCGGAGTCCTGGTGGCTGTCGGGATCGCGCTCGCCCTGGTCTGGATCCTGATCCGGTTCCTGAGGCGACCGGCCTCTTCCTCAGGATGGAGGCTGTGGTGCCGGCGGGCGGGAATCGGCCTGGCCTGGGCCGTCGCGATCCTCCTCGTCCTCTGGGCTGGCGCCGACCTCTGGAGCCGGAGCCTCCTGGAGAAGGAGATGGAGAAGGCGGCGCAGGTCGGACCCCTGAGTTTCCAGCAGCTCCTGCCTCCCATGCCCCTGGCGGACGAGAACGGATGTTCGGAGCTGATGCGGGCCAGCGAACTCCAGGCAGCCCGCAAACAAAGGGCCCAGGCGAAGGACGCTTCGCTCGAAGACCGGTGGTTCTGGAACGGCGGCCTTTCTCGCGCCTTCACGAAAAACGTCAAGGGCGCCTCCTACATGCCATGGAATCCCAAGCAGATCCAGGATGCCCGGAGCGTCCTAGACCGGAATGGGGAAATCCTCTCCTTGATCCGCCGGGGAGCGGATCGTCCTCACCTCCGTTACCCCCTCGATACGAACGGCCGGTTGTTCGACGTGAGGCTTCCCCATCTCACTTATTTCAGAGACACCAGCCGCCTTCTTCTTGCCGCCGCCCGGGTGGAGGCGGAGGAGGGCCGGACGGACCAGGCCCTGCAGGACCTTAGCCGCTCTGCCCGGATTGGCCGAGGACTGGAGGAGGATCCCGTTGTGATCTCCTGCATGGTCTCCCTGGCCATCCGGGGCCTGACCTGCGACGGCGTCGACTGGATTCTGAAGGAAGGCGCGAAGGCTTCTCCTGAAGAGTTCGGCGGCCTTTCGGAAGCCCTTCGGCTGGACAAGGACCTGGGTCGCCTGATCCTCCTGGGGGAACGGGCTTCCGGCATGGACTGCATGGAGCGCCTGATGGGAGACCTCTCCCAATTCCGGCGTCTTGCCCCAGCGCTGGAGCTGGAGGAAACTGAGTCGGGATGGCCGGCATCCCTAGGGGCGGCGGTGTCGACCGCTCCCGGACGCCCCTGGATGCGCTGGCAGGAAGCCGTCCACCTCCACGTGCTCTCGGACATGTCCCAGCATGCTGAGGATCCAGCCCGTGAACTGGTGGATCCGGAAGAGATCCCGACCCTAGCCATCCTCCCCCGCCTCCTGATCCCGGCCCTGAACAATGTCCGGACCAGCCTTCTCCGCACCCGCGCCCGGTGCGACGCCACCCGCTGGGCCCTGGCCGTGCTCCAGCACAAGATG
>JAHFOU010000395.1 GCA_023261525.1 Planctomycetota bacterium
GGAACCCGGAAGGCCTGGGTCAGGGTCACCGTCCCCTCGTAGACCTCATAGTCCTTCCTGAGGACCTCGTCGTGCAGGAGGGAGGGGGGAGGGCCCTTCAGGACCCCGTCGGCGGAGAAGCGGCCCGAGGGGTCCGCACAGACCGAGAAGGGGATTCCCTCCGTCGTCCCCGCAGGATAGATATGGTGCCCCGGGGCCAGGGTGACCCGGAAGGCGACCCCGAAGGACTCCCCCGCGTGCACCGGCGCGGCAGGACCCTGGACGTCCACCACATACGGAGCGCCGGGACCGGCCCACACAGGAAGGACGGACGCCAGGAGGATGGCGCAGAGGACGCTGAGGCTTGCCCTCTTCGACACGGCTCGGATTCTAGCCTCCGACCGGAAATTCGGCAATCCAACCCTTGACTGCAAACAGTTGTTTGGTAGGCTGGCTTCAGCATGACGGAAACACGAGCCAGGCTCTTCACGGCGTTCCAGACCCTTTTGAGGAAGCACGGTCGCCCTCCGACGGTCCGGGAGCTGGGCCTCCAGGTGGGCCTGAAGTCCACCCGCACGGTCCATGACCACCTGAAGGCCCTGGAGGAGGAGGGTCTCCTGATCCGCCGCCCCGGGGCCCGGGGGCTGGTCCCGGCCAAGGGGGCCTCGGGAGCGGGGCTTCCCGTCCTGGGGCGAGTGGCGGCCGGCGCCCCCCTCCTGGCCGAGCGCAACCTGGACGGGGAGCTGGACGTGGGGAGCTTCTTCGGCCCCGCCGAAGGCCTCTTCGTCCTCAAGGTCCAGGGGGACAGCATGGTGGATGCCGGCATCCACCCGGGGGACTACGTGGTGGTCCGCCACGAAGCCCGCGTCGCCGAGGGGGAGATCGGGGTGGCCGCCGTGGACGGGGAGGTCACGGTGAAGCGCCTGGCCCGCCGGGGCCAGGTCCTCTGGCTCCACCCGGCCAACGAGGCCTACCGCCCCCTCGCGGTGGACCTGAGGACCCATGAGGCCAAGGTGCTCGGGAAAGTGGTCGGCGTCGTGCGTCAGGTCGGATAGGCAGGAACAGGCGGGGAAAGGGAGGTGGACCATGCCAGGACCCGTGATGCGTTTCCGGAGCGGAGCGGTCTCCGCCACCGTGTGGGAGAACCAGCGCAAGGACGGGGGGACCTACCCCAGCGTCAAGCTCAGCCGCTCCTACCGCGACAAGCAGACCCAGGACTGGAAGGACACCTCCAGCTTCTCCGTGAACGACCTGCCCGTGGTCGCCATCCTGGCCCGCAAGGCCTTCGAGGCCCTGGCCCTGGACCATGCCATGGGAGCGCCCGGAGGCAACGGCCACGCCGCGCCCACGGAAGAGGAACCCTCGGAGGAAGGCGGGCTGGAGGAGATCGCGGAAGAGAAGCCTAGCCGCCGACGGAGAGCCTGAGGAAGTCCAAGGCGGCCAGGGCCGCCCGTCGCTTCACCAGGGCCCTCTCCCCCAGGAGGAAGATCCGACGGGCGGCCTGCAGGCCCCTGGGGCCGGCCAGGGCCAGGAAGCAGGTCCCGACCGGGGTCTTCCGGGTCCCGCCCGAAGGGCCGGCCAGGCCCGTGACGGCCAGCCCGTAGGTGGCGCCGGAGACCCGCCGGATCCGGGAGGCCAGCTCCCGGGTGACGGCCTCGGAAACGGGGCCATGGCGTTTCAGGAGGGGGGCCGGAACCCCGAGGCGGCGCTTGGCCGCCACCGTATAGACGGCCCGGCCTTCCCAGAGGACCTTGGAGGCTCCTGGGACCTCGGTCACCAGGTGGCTGATCAGGCCCCCGGTGGCCGACTCGGCCAGGGCCAGGGTCCGGCGGCGACGGCGAAGCCGAGCCACCACGGCTGCGGCCAGGCCCTCGCCGTCCACGCCGAACACCGCACGGCCCAGGAGGCGGCGCAGGGCCTTCTCATCCCCGGCGATGCGGGCGGGGGAGCTCGAGGTCAGGGAGACCGTGATGACCGCATCGGAGACGGTCAGGCCCGCCTCGGGATCCCGGCCGGGGGCCATCAGGCGGCGCATCCTCCGGTCCACCTCGGACTCCGCCAGACCGAAGACATGGAGACGGCGCAGGAGGAGGGGGGGGCGTCCCAGCTCCCGGGCCACTCCTCCCCGACAAGGCTCCCACATCGCCCGCATCTCCGAGGGCACCCCCGGGAAGGCCAGGACACGGCAGGAAGCCAGGCGCATGCGGATCCCCGGGGCCGTGCCCTGGGCGTTCGGAAGGGGGAGGGCCCCGGCCGGGAACAGGGCCTGGAGGCGGTTGTTCGCGGTCATGGCCCGTCCGGCGCGCCGGAACCTGGCCTGGATGGCCTCCAGGGAAGGGCGGTGGAGCCTGAGGGGGCGTCCCGAGGCCCGGGCCAGGGCCTGGCGGGTCCTGTCGTCCTCGGTGGGGCCCAGTCCCCCGGTCACCAGGAGCAGGCTCCGGCCCCGGGCCAATTCCCGAAGGGCCCTTGCCATGGCGGGGAGGTCATCCGGCAGGGAGCGGATCTCGTCGACCCGTCCCCCGAGGCGGCGGACTTCCGAGGCCAGAAAGGCGGCGTTGCTGTCCTGGGTCCGGCCGGAGGTCAGCTCCGAGCCGATGGAAAGGACGGCG
>JAHFOU010000396.1 GCA_023261525.1 Planctomycetota bacterium
TTGGGGTCCTGCCCCGCCGACAGCCTCGCCAGGGCGTCCTCCAGGCCCGAGCGGGCCAACAGCAGGGCCTTGCAGGCGCTCAGACGCTGCTGGGAGGCCTGGCGCTCCAGCCGGGCCATGACCACGAAGGACATCCCGAGCACGGCCATGACGCCCAGCACCCCGACCACCACCAGGAGGGCCAGGCCGCCCTCCTGGCCTTGGGCGGCGGGTTCCTGAGGCCTGAGACAGGCGTGTCCGTGGTCCATGGGTCCCAGGAGGTTAGGGCCGATCGGAGGGGGATTCCTGACAGCCTTTTTCCGATTGATCGGGAAATGAATGGAGCGGGTGAAGGGAATCGAACCCTCGTAACGAGGTTGGAAACCTCGCGCTCTACCATTGAGCTACACCCGCCGGGAGGCGACGCGAAGGATTCTACCGGGGCTGCCGCCGCGCCACAATCGGCCGGTACTCGGGGTTTGACACTGCGGGGCTTCTCGGGCAGAGTCTTCCCCATGCCTTCCGCAGAGGACGGGGACGATGCGCTGGCGCTCGTCCAACGCCTGCTGGCGGACGACCCGGAGGCCTGGCGCCGTTTCGCCTCGGATGAGCTGCAGTTCATGGAATGGGTCTGCACCCGGACCCTGGAGCGCAGCGGCCTCCCGTTCAGCGTCCACGACGTCGCGGACGACGTCGCGACGGCCCTCCTCAGGCTCCTGGAGAAGGACCGCCGCCTCCTGCGCCGCTTCGACGGGCGCGCCCGCCTGTCCACCTACGTCGGGATCGTCGCCCGGAGCGCCTCCCTGGAACGCCTCCGTTCCGGGCGTTCCGCCCACCGGAACCCGACGCCCCGTGAGCAGGAGGCCCCCTCCCCGGCCGAGGACCTCCTGCGCCACGAGACCCTCCAGGCCGTGCGCCAGGCGATGGCGGCCCTCCCCGGACCCGAGCGGGCGGCCCTGGAGGCCTTCTACGACCGGGGCCTGACGTACGCCCGCATCGCCGAGACCCTGGGCGTCCCGGCGGCGGAGGTGAAGGCCCTCCTGGCCTCCGCCAAGGCCCATCTGGGGGTCCTGCTCGGAAAAACGTAGAAATCCCCCGGCGCCGGACCGGCGGCGCCCATACTCCATGGTATGAGGACCGCCTGCCCGGGCCCCGAATCGTGGGCCTCCTCCCTGGACGGACGCCTGCCGCCCTCCGAGCAGTCCTCTCTCCAGGCCCATCTCGCGGCCTGCGAGACCTGCCGGAGGCTGACGGAGGAGATCCTCGACACGCCGCCCATGCCCAAGGGATGGGTCAGCCCGGCTTCCAGGGACCTGTACCGGGGGCTGGATGCCGCCCGACGGAAGGCCCGGCCGGCCGCCGCCTGGCCACGCTGGAGACTGGCCGCCGCGGCCGCCGCCCTGCTCCTGGCCGCCACGCTGGGGCTGAAGATCCCGCACCTGGCTTCCACGCCGTCCCGCCAGACGGCCAGCGCCTCCATCGGGCCTGCATCCCGCGTGGATCCGACCCTGAATCCCCGTCTCGCGGAATCCCTCCCCGGAATGGAGCTGCTGGCCGGCCCCGGAGCCCGGGTGGCCCGTCAGGAGTCTCCCGGGGCCTGGACCCTGTCCGCGGGCTCCGCGATCCTCCTCTGCGACGGCCGGGAGGCCCGGCTGGAGCTCGGGTCCTCGCAGGCCGTGCTCCGGATGTCGAGCGGCGAGGTCGCGGTCCGCATGCCGCCGGCCTCCCCGCTCTGCCGTCGCGGGGGCTGGCTGGCGGAGGCCCAGGCCGACGCCGGGATCCCGATCGAGATCGCCGTGCTGTCCGGGCAGGCCGAGGTGTCGGGCGGCGGCCGGCGTGAGACGCTGGGGGCGGGAGAGGGCCTGAGCCTGGCCCCCCCGGGGACCTGGACCCGGCGGCGCCTGGAGCCTCTCGAGCCGATAGCCCTCCGCCGGGCCGTCCTGAGCCCCGTCCCCGCCCGGACCGGGGCGCCCGCGGGGCGTCGGCTCGACGGCAGCGCGGGGATGGCCGCCTGGACTCAGGACGCACCCGTGGAGAGCTACCAGCTTTCCGTCGCCTTCCGCGCCTCCCAGGCCAACGCCCGGATCGGGCTGACCTTCGTCGTGGACGGACGGTCCACCCTCTGGCTCCCCGCGGGCCAGACCTCCCTGGCGGACGGAAAGGACCATGTCCTGCAGGCCCTCCTGTCCCCAGCCTGGGTGACCCTGCTCGCCGACGGGGCGGTGCAGGGCCGCGTGCCGCGGGCTGGCTTCAAGCCGAACCCGGTGTCCGGCCTCGAGGGGACGGGCGTGGCCGTCTGGGGAGGCCCCGTGGAGGTCTCCAGCTTCCGGCTGGCGGCCCTGCGATGAAGACCCCGCGCGCCGGACTCGCCCTCCTGGTCGTGCTCGGGATCCTGGGGGTCCTGGCCATCCTGGCCGTGAGCTTCGTGACCCTGGCCCAGCTGGAGCGCAAGGCCTCCCGGCAGCGCCTGTACGCCACCAAGGCCGCCCTCCTGGCCCGCAGCGGCATCGAGGACGCCCTGGCCCGTCTCAGCGCCGGCCAGGACGCCTCCTCGCTCCAGAACGCCTACCAGGGCGAGGACTGGAACGCCGACGCCCTGCTCGACGGC
>JAHFOU010000076.1 GCA_023261525.1 Planctomycetota bacterium
GGAAGGCCTGGCCGAGGGAGAGGAAGTCCTCCTCGAGAAGCCCCCCACGGAGCCCGCCGGGAAGTGAGGGTCCCCGCCCTCCTGCTCCTGGCGGCCCTCCTCCTGGGGGCCGGATGCGCGTCCGCCTCCCGGGGAACCTCCCGGGAGGATGCCATCCGCCGCGGCCGGGACTTCCTCCTCACCCACCAGAACCGGGACGGCTCCTGGGGATCGGCCCGGCGCACCAAGGACCTGAACATCTATGCGCCCGTGCCCGGCGCCCACCTGGCCTACCGGGCGGCCTGCACCGCCCTCTGCATCTCCTCTCTGGTAGAGACCTCCGGGGCATCCCAGGCGCCGCAGGAAGCCGTCCTTCGGGCGGAGACCTGGCTCCTGGAGGCCCTTCCCCAGGTGAGGCGCCCCTCCGCCGACGTGCTCTACAACGTCTGGACCCATGCCTATGCCCTCCAGGCCCTCCTGGATCTCCGACGCCTGCCAGGAAGCGAGGAGCGCCTCCAGCGCATCGACGGGGAGGTCCGCCTCCAGGTCTCCATGCTGGCCCGCACCGAGTCCGTGGACGGGGGCTGGGGCTATTACGACTTCCGGACCCATTCCCAGAAGCCCGGGACCGACGCCACCAGTTTCATCACGGCCACCGCCCTCCTGGCCCTGAAGGAGGCCCGGGAGGCCGGCTTCGAGGTCCCCCAGAGCCTGGTGGACCGGGCCCTGGCCTCCATCCGCCGCCAGCGCAAGCCCGACCTGAGCTACCTCTACGGGGAATACCTCAAGATGTGGCCCCTGATGGGCATCAACGTCCCGGCCGGGAGCCTGGGCCGCTCCCAGGCCTGCAACGCGGCCCTGAGATCCTGGGGGGATCCGGTCGTGACCGACGAGCGGATCGAGGAATGGCTGAACCGCCTCGAGACGCGCGGCGGATGGCTGGACCGCGGCCGCAAGTTCCCCGTCCCCCACGAATCCTGGTTCGGCGTGGCCGGCTACTTCTTCTACTACGGCCACTACTACGCGGCCTATTGCGTGGACCTGCTCCCCCCCGCACGGCGCGGGCGCCACCGGGACGCCCTGGCGGGCATCCTCGTCCCCCTCCAGGAGAAGGACGGATCCTGGTGGGACTATCCCCAGTACGACTACGGCCAGTACTGGGGGACGCCCATGGCCCTCATGGTCCTGGCCCGGGGCCTCCCCGACCGCGCGCCCGACTAGCTACTTGGATTCGCCGACGGCGTATTCGCCGCGGGTCGTGCGGGCCAGGAACAGGAGGGCGAAGGCCGTCCGGATCCGGTCCTCCTCGGGAAGCCCCTTCTGGGTCGAGACCCAGTGACCGTCCGCCTGCTGGGCCTTCAGGAGAAGCTCCGCGCCCTCCCGGTACCAGGCGTGCCCCGCCAGGGCCCTCACCTGGGTCAGCATCCCCACCCGCTCCAGGCCGTAGAGATGGTAGTAGTGGGCGAAGGGACCCAGCGAGCCCTGGGCCAGGGGGTTCTTTTCCACGGACCAGTTCTGCTGGAACCAGGCCAGGGCGTCCCGGACCGAAAGCTTGATGTGGCGCTTCTCCCCCTTGCCCAAGTCCGCCACCTCGGACTGGGCCACGAGGAGGGCCGTCATGCCGGCCGCGCTCATGGTGCCGTAGGCCGGGGTGCCGTCCTTGTAGCCCCAGCCGCGGGCCCGGGGCTTGGCGGGCTCCTCGTCCAGGGAATAGTCCTCCAGCTTGAAGGCGCTCTCCTCACGGGTGAGCTTCAGGTCCACCTCGGGACCGTCGGGCTCCTGGGCCCGGAGGAAGTGGTAGACCACGGTGCGCCACATGAGACGGGCGTTCTTCACCTTCACCCCGCAGAGGGAGGCGGCCTTCAATCCCAGCACCGCGTACTGGGAGTTGGAGTGGTCATGATCCTGGAGGGGATTGCGGGCGGCGGACTCCGCCGCCAGGCGCTCCAGCTCCCTGCCCGAATCCTCCTCCCCCTCGGCCGGGGCGCCTCCCATCTCCCCGATGGCGTATTTCCGTCCGGGATCCTCCCCGATGGGGTAGCCGGTGGTCGCCCCGGGACAGGTGTAGGTCCACCCCCCGCCGTAGCACCCGGAGGCCAGGTAGTCCGCCGTCTTCTGGATCCACTCCCGGTCCTTCGGATCCAGAGAGGTCACGCGCCGGCCCTTGTTGAGGGCGCGCAGGTAGGCTTCCGCGTACATCAGGCCCACCCCGGCTTCATAGGTCGTGGCGGGCACCTTGGCACGGATCTTTTCCCAGACCTGCTTCAGGACGGGATCCGCCGGCGGGACCCCCGTTTCCAGCAGGGCCAGGCCCAGGAGGGCCTGGAACCCCAGGGGGAAGGTGAAGCTCCGCTTCACCCCGTCGTTCCCCGTGACGTTGAGGGTGCTCTGAAGCGGGGCGACCAGGGCCTTGGCCTCCTCCTCCTTGAGCCAGGCGCGTCCCTTGGCGATGGCCTCGTCGATGGCCTTCCCGGTCTTCTTGTCGACCCCGCCCTTGGCCCCGCCGTCGTCCGCCAGGGCCGCCAGCGTCAGGAAGACCGCGGACAGCGCGCCGGCCGTCGCGGACCTCAGAGGATGCCGCCCTTCACGCGGAAGCCCTGGAGGGCCATGCGCAGGGACTCCGCGCTGGGGGCCGCCTCGAGGGCGACCTTCTCCTCCAGGAAGCCCGTCTGGACCAGCTTGCAGAGGGCGCCGGTGAAGTCCTGCATCCCCTCCTCCTCGGCGTTGGCCACGATGTCCGAGATCTTGGCGATCTCGTTGTTCGCGATCAGCTCCCGGATGATGGGGTTGATGATCATGACCTCCACCACCGGGATGCGCGGGATGCCCGGCTTGATGCAGGGCAGGAGCTTCTGGCAGATGATGGCCTTCAGGTTGAAGTGCAGGCCCATGCGGATCTGGTCCTGGCGGTTGGCCGGGAAGAGGTCCAGGATGCGCCCGAAGCACTGGGTGACGTTGGAGGCGTGCAGGGTGCCGAAGACCAGGTGGCCGGTCTCGGCGGCGGTCAACCCGAACTCGAAGGTCTCGGCGTCGCGCATCTCACCGACCATGATGATGTCGGGATCCTGGCGCATCAGGGCCCGGATGGCGGCCTTGAAGTCCACGGTGTCCGTCCCGACCTCGCGCTGGTTGAAGAAGGACTTCTTGTCCGTGAACACGTACTCGATGGGGTCCTCCACCGTGACGATGTGGTAGCGCCCCCGCTCGTTGATGTAGTCCAGGATCGCGGCGATGGTGGTGGACTTGCCGGAGCCCGTCACCCCGGCCAGCAGGACGATGCCCTCCTCGGTGTGGGAGATCTTGGACATGGCCTTCTCGGGCAGGTAGAGGTCCTTGAAGGTCGGCACGGTCATGTTGATGCGGCGGGCGGCCAGGGCGTAGCAGTTGCGCTCCCGGAAGGCGTTCATCCGGAAGCGGCGCCCGTCCGGGAGGAAATAGGCGAAGTCCAGGTCCCCCGTCGTCTCCAGGGTCCTCCCCTGCTCGGGCGTGAGGATCCCCCAGATCAGGGCCCGGACGGCCTCGGCCGTGAGCGGCGGGGTCTTGAGGGTGATGGGGTTGCCAGAGATGCGGAGGATGGGCGGGGAACCCGCCTTCAGGTGGAGGTCCGAGGCCTGGAACTTGTGGGCCGCCTCCAGGAGCCGCTCGACCTCGGGACGCCCGGGGACATGCTCGACGGGGAGGTGGGCCGTCTCGGTCATCGGCGGATTGTAGCCGAGACCCCCCTTGCGGGCCACCCCGGACCCCGCTAGAATCCCGACCCCTTCGGAGGCTCCATGCCCTACGCCGTCATCGAAACAGGCAGTCACCAGTTCCGGGTCGAGGCCGGACAGCGCATCCAGGTCGAGCTCCTGGGCGTCGAGAAGGGCAAGCCCTTCGCCTTCGACAAGGTCCTCCTCCTGGCCGGGACCGAAGGGAAGGAGCCCGCCGTGGGCCGCCCCTACCTCAAGGGCGTGACGATCAAGGCCGAGGTCCTGGGCGAGGTCCTGGGCCCCAAGGTGGTGAACTTCCGCTTCAAGCGCCGGAAGAACTACTCCCGCAAGAAGGGCCACCGCCAGAACTACACCGAGGTCAAGATCCTGGAGATCCCCCATGGCGCATAAAAAGGGACAAGGCTCGGTCAAGAACGGCCGCGACTCCAACGCCCAGCGGCGCGGGATCAAGGTCTGGGGCGGCCAGTACGTCACCGCCGGCTCCATCATCGTCCGCCAGTGCGGGACCAAGTTCAGCCCCGGCCGCAACGCCGGCATCGGCAAGGACTGCACGGTCTATGCCATGGTGGAGGGGACGGTCAGCTTCGACGGCCGCCGCCGGGTCCACATCACGCCCGCCGCCGCGAAGAACTAGCCTCCCCGCTTCCTCCGCATCCTCTCCGCGAAGAGGAAGAGCACGCCCGGCCCGAAGCTGAACAGCATCACGGCCGTCCCGGTCGCCAGCCCCAGGAAGGTCCCGAAGTGGGCGCAGCAGTCCTCTCGCCGACGGGAGGCGATGTGGCAGGGCACGGCCACCAGGAGCTCCAGGATAGAACCGGCCAGCAGGAAGCGGCAGATCCGGGCGACCCAATCCTCCGAAACCTCCGCCCGCCAGCTGCGATAAAAGACCCAGGCCCAGCCGACCCAGGCCAGAAGGGCGACGGCCAGGATGGCCCACAGCAGGCCCTCCGAACCGAAGCGATACAGGGGAGCCTTGTCGTTCTCCCCCACCAGGAAGAGATCCAGGTCCAACAGCAACGTCCCGAGGAGGAGGGCCATGCAGAGGCCCGAGGCCAGGACGGTGGCCCAGACGGAGCGCTTCCGGACGGGCTTCTGACGGGTCAGGACCACGGGCACGGCCAGCAGGGCCGCCTGGATCAGGACCAGGATCCCGACCCAGCCCAGGAGAAACGGGAGAAGCTCACCGTTGCGAAACAGGGATTCGAAGGGGATGGACGTCTCGAAGAAATTCACCGCCTTCAGCGAACCGAACGCATCCCAACCGTACCCCAGCTGGGCCAGAGGGAGGATCAGGGCCAGCAGGAGAAGGGCATAGGCGCCGAGGACGACGAGGTACCAGCGCCTCACGGGCGGTCGTACAAGGCCAGCAGGCGCCGGCCCAGGTCCAGGCCGCAGGCCTTGGGCTCGCAGAAGAGCTTGTCCGCCGTGACCCGGGCCACGTAGGTCCCGCCCTTCGTGAGGATGAAGTTGAACTCCCCCGAGGCGTCCAGCGGGGTGCGGACCTCCCGGGAAAGGCCATGGGCCTTCTCGATCGCGGCCAGGGCCTTCTCGTCCAGGCGCAGACGGCCTCCATCCTTGTAGGTGAAGGACAGACGCACCAGGTCGCAGGCGCTGTAGACCTCGGCGTCCAGGACGGGCCCCTTGAGCGTCTCGCGGGCCTCGGGATCCTCCATCCCCTGGGCCGCCCGCTTCCAGCAGTCGTCCGCGAAGCTCACCGTCATGGAGAAGGATCCTCCTTTCCCCTCCCTAGGGACCAGTCCCCCCCGACTGGGGAAGGGTTGAGGCCGGACTTCACCTCGGCGGTCTTGAGATCGTACTTCCGCTTGTAGCCCCGGGGCGTGACCATCAGGCCCTTGTAGGTCACGGTCGAGGAATTCCCGATCAGCACCGTGGTCAGCATCCCGATGTCGAACTCCTGGATGCGGTCCAGGGTGGTGATGTCCACCACCTGGCGCTTCCGTAGGCAGCTCTTCACGATGCCCACCGGGGTCTTGGGACTGCGGTGCTTCAGGAAGATCTCCTGGGCCCGCATGAGCTGCTGGGTGCGGCGGCCGCTCTTGGGGTTGTAGAGCCCGGTGATGAGGTCGCTGGAGGCCGCGGCCTCGAGGCGCTTCTCGATCACCTCCCAGGGGGTCAGGAGGTCCGAGAGGCTGATGGCGCAGAAGTCGTGGGCCAGGGGGGCGCCCAGGACGGAGGAAACGGCGCTGATGGCCGTCACGCCGGGGACCACCTCCACCTCGGGCGGCTCGCCCGGGGTCCAGCCGGCCTCCATCAGGACCTCGTAGGTCGGCGCGGCCATGCCGTAGATGCCAGCGTCCCCGGAGGAGATCAGGGAGACGACCTTGCCCTCGCGGGCCTTCTCGACGGCGGTCACGGCCCGGGAGACCTCCTCGGTCATGCCCCCGCGCACGATCTCCTTGCCGGGCAGGAGTTCCTTGATGAGGTTGAGGTAGGTGACGTAGCCCACCACCACGTCCGAAGCAAGAATGGCCTGTCTCGCACGATAGGTCAGGTGCTCGCGGTGGCCGGGGCCGAAGCCCACGAGGAAGACCTTGCCGCCGGTCTTCGGGCGGAGCGGAGCCGCGGCGGCCAGGGGCTCGATGGGCATCTCCTCGGGCTCGGAAGTCTCCGGCACCTTGAGGATGGCCAGGGACATATAGGGGATGTTCTCGCCGCGGAGCTCCCTCAGGTCCGTCACGATGCGCTCCCCGGGCTGGCCGCCCCGGATCACCACCCGGGCGTGCTGGAGCAGGTCTCGCTCCTCGAGGTGGCGGATGACGTGCTGGAGGGAGCGGGAGATCTTCATCAGGATCACGGTGCCGCCCATGGCGATGGCCCGGTCCATCTGGTCGGGCAGTTCGGAATCGGGCACGATGGTGACGTTCTGGTTTCCGGTAGCCAGGGGCAGGCCCAGGCGGGCGGCACAGGCCGTCGGGGAAATCACGCCGGGGGTAACTTCGATGACGGCTTCGGGGTGGGCGGCCTTGAGCTCGCCGGCGATGTAGGCCGAGGTCCCGAAGAGGGAGGCGTCGCCCAGCACCAGAAGCGCGACCTGCTTGCCGGCCTTCATCCGCTGCCAGACGGCCTCGGCGGCCTCCTTCCAGCGGGTCTCGAGCAGGGTGACGTCGTAGGACATGGGCAACTCGAGATAGAGGCGCTCGGAGGTCTTGGGGATGAACTTCTCGGCCACCCGTTCGGCCAGGGAGTGCTCCTCGGCCCTCGGCTGGGGCACGGCGACCACGTCGCAGGCCTGGATGCGCTCGACGGCCTCGAGGGTCATCCATTCGGGGCGGCCGGGACCGACGGAGACGATCCAGAGGGGGTTCAAGATTCCCCCTTCCGGTACCCATGCGTGAACGTCTTGTCGTAGAGCTTGGACTTCGTCTTGTGGCCATCCTTCAAGGCCGGGCTCACGATCAGGAGGGCATGCTTCTCCACCTTCTCCTTCGCCACCGTCTCCGCCAGGGTCGCCAGGGTGCAGGAGTAGAGCTTCTCGTCCGGCCAGCTCACCTTGTAGACCACCGCGCAGGGCGTTTCCGGAGGATAGCCCCCCTGAAGGCACTCCGCCTGCACCTTCTTCGCCAGGCCGGCCGACAAATAGATGCAGAGCGTGGCCTGATGCCGGGCCAGGTCGGCCATCTTCTCCCCGTCCGGCATGGGCGTCCGACCCTCGGCCCGCGTCAGGATCACCGTCTGGGTGACTTCCGGGATGGTGAACTCCTTTTTGAGGGCCGCCGAGGCCGCCTGGAAGGAGGAGACGCCGGGAATGACCTCGAAGGGGATGCCATGCCGTTTCAGGATCTCTACCTGTTCTTGGGTAGCCCCAAAGACGGAAGGATCCCCCGTGTGCACCCGGGCGACCGTCTTGCCGGCCTGGAATGCGGCGACGAAGATCGCCTCCTGGGCCTCCAGGTCCATGCCGGCCGAGCGGTGGATCTCGGCGCCCGGCTTCGCCGCGGCCACCAGGTCCTCGGAGACCAGGGAGTCGGTGAAGAGGACGACGTCGGCCGAGGCCAGGGCCTTGCGGCCCTTCACCGTGATGAGATCCGGATCCCCGGGGCCGGCCCCGATGAAGACGACGCGGCCTTGGGCCACTACTTCGCGAAGCCCGACACGAAGAGGGCCTGGGTCCCGTTCAGCTCGGTGGCGGCCCCCTTCACCGTGACGATCTGGGCCATGTGGGCGATCAGGGCCTCCTGGAGGGACTCCGTCTTGCCGTCCCGGCGCGGGTGGTGCTCCTCGGCGATCAGCAGGAGGACGTCCCCCTCGGCCGTGAGCAGGCCGATGGGCTGACCGGCCCGGGCGCACTTCTGGCCGCACTCCTTGTGCTTGGCCCCGTGCTTGCCGAGCTGAAGGTAGCAGGAGACGTCGATCACCTCGCCGGTGACCGTCTGGAGGGTGCCCCGGCGGGGCTTGTTCCCCACCGCGGCCTCGATCGTGGTCCCCGACCAGGGGGCCTCGGTGTCGGCGCCCAGCTTGTCCGCCGGCGCCTGGTACGTGCCCTTCTCGGGCGTCATCTGGGCCTGCTGGATGGGGCTCTTGTGCCCGAAGGGGCAGTAGCTGTTGCCGAAGGGGCACTGGCAGGCGGCCAGCAGGAGGGGCAGGGCCAGGACGGGGAGCATGCGGCGCATGAGGGATCTCCTGAGGTTGAGGAGCCGATTCTAGCGCCGGACCGCCGAGGCGACCAGCTTCCAGATCTGGAAACGAAGGTCGGCTCCCTCCTCGCGGACACCCAGGAAGTCCCGCCAGGCCGGCGGGGCATCCAGCATCCGTCGCCGGATCTCGGCCTGGTCCTGCTGAGGGGTCCGGGATCGGCGGCACCAGTCGGCCAGGGACATGCCTTCCTCCGTCTCCACGAAGCCCCCCTCGACCCGGATCCCCTCCAGGCCGGCGGCGGAGAGGAGCGCCCGCCATTCGGGAAGGGAAAGGGTCCGGACATGGCTGGGGTCATGCAGGACCTCGATGCCGTGCACGAAGGCCTGGAGGTCAGGATCTTCATACCCCTGGAGGTCTGTCACCACGCAGCGGCCACCGGGCTTGAGCACCCGGGCCCATTCCCGACAGGCCGCGCCCAGATCCCGGAAATGATGGGCCGCGGTCCGGGAGGCCACGAGATCAAAGGAGGCGTCCGCGAACGGGAGCCGCTCCGCCTCGGCCCGGACCCAGACGACGTTGAGGATCCCCCGCTCGGAAGCCATCCGCACGCCCTCGGCCAGCATCCCGGCCGCCGGATCCGCCCCGACCGCGGCGCGGACCCGAGGGGCGAGGGCCAGGGCCAGGTGGCCGGTCCCGGTGCCCACGTCCAGGCAGAGGTCCGAAGACCGGGGAGCGGCCCGTTCCAGCACCAGCCCCAAGGTACGCCCCTGGGCGTGGCTGGGACTGAGGGCGTAGTCCTTCCCGAGCCCCTCGAACTGCCCCGCCTTCACGGGGATGGGAAAGCGACCCGGGCCACCGCCACGGTGATGCCCGGCGGGAATTTCCGCTTCTCCACGACCAG
>JAHFOU010000077.1 GCA_023261525.1 Planctomycetota bacterium
TACTGGGCCCAGTCCATGGAGCTCAAGCAGGCCGGGGACCAGCTGGCGGACATGGAGAAGGGCGTGGCAGACTACTTCAAGTTCCTCCTGATGAGCTTGGCCCTGATCAGCGTGGGCGGCTTCGTCCTCTTCTCCAGTTCGAATCCCGAGTCCGGTAAATCCTGATCGACGGCATTGGTTCAAGGCACGTAAGGATCAAAGGAGGTCTTCGGATGCAACCCACACGCGGCCGCGCCGGTTTCACGCTGATCGAGCTGGTGATCGTGATCGTGGTCCTGGGGATTCTCGCGACCCAGGCGATCCCGACGTACCTGTCGCTGGTGGACGACGCCAAGAAGGCCTCGGCCAAGGCGAACCTGGGGGCCCTGAGGAGCTCCGTCACGATCTTCTATGCCTACAAGGCCACCCCGATGGGCGGCGAGTCGGCGACCTGGCCCTCCATCACCCAGCTGACGGACAACGTGACGGTCCTCAACGGGCAGATGCCGGACAACCCCTATGACACGGATGCGACGAAGAACAACGTGGTGACCGGGACGGCGCGCGGCGTGGTCAGCGGCACCGCAGGCGGCTGGGGCTACATCCCCACCAGCGGGGTCCTCTGGATCAACACCTCCACGGCAGGAGTCGTCGAGAACGGCTGGTAAGGCCATCCGCTTGCGCACGGGGCGCGCCGGCTTCACGCTGATCGAGCTGGTGATCGTGATCGTGGTCCTGGGGATTCTCGCGACCCAGGCGATCCCGACGTACCTGTCGCTGGTGGACGATGCCAAGAAGGCCTCGGCCAAGGCGAACCTGGGGGCCCTGAGGAGCTCCATCACCATCTACTACGCCTACAAGGCCACCCCGATGGGCGGCGAGTCGGCGACCTGGCCCTCCATCACGGAGTTGCGTGACAATACGACGGTGCTCAACGGGCCGATGCCGGAAAACCCCTATGACACGGATGCGACGAAGAACAATATCGCGACGGGGACGGCGCTTGGCGTGGTCACCGGGACCCGGGGCGGTTGGGGCTATGTCCCCACCAGCGGGGTCATCTGGATCAACACGTCCACGGCGGGGGTCTCCGAGAACGGCTGGTGACCAGCGGGTCGCGGACGGCCGTGTTATACTAGGGCCGTGTCCAGGACCCGCGCCGGCTTCACCCTCTTCGAGCTGGTCGTCAGCATCCTGGTCCTGTCCCTCCTAGGGACCTTTGCCCTCCAGGCCGCCCATGTCGCCGACGACCGGGAAAGCCTCTCGGCCGAACGCCTGGCCCAGGACCTCCGCTACGCCCAGACCTGGGCCATGATGAGCCACAACAAGACCTGGGTGGCCTTCGACACCGCGGCCAACCGCTACACCGTCTATGTGGAGGATCCCGCCAACCCCGGCCGGGCGGGCCGTCTGACCCTGACCGACCCCCTCACCCAGGCAGGCTTCCAGGTCAGCCTGGGGGACAACGAGGCCGCGGGGACGGTCCTCTCCAGCCCCTCCTTCGCAGGACAGGTGGAGGTGGAGTTCGACCGCAACGGCCTGGCCTACGACGGGTACGACGTCGCGCTGTCCTCCAACGGCTCGGTGAGGATCGGCCGGCGGACCGTCTCGGTCTCCCCGGTCGGGTGGGTGGGGGTCAGCTGATGCGCGCCCGCGCCGGCTACACCCTGATCGAGCTCGCGGTCACCGTCGTGATCGCGGGCCTGGCCCTGCCGCCCCTGCTCAACGTCTTCACCCAGGCCGCGTTGCCGAGCGCCCGCCCCGACCTTCACACGGCGGCCTTGAACCTGGCCCGGGAGCAGATGGAGGTCATCGCCGCGGACAAGTTCAACACCTCCCGGGGCTATGCGTACCTATCGGAGAAGTTCTATCCCCCCGAGGATCCCGTCCCGGGCTTCCTCTTCAGCCGGACCGTGTCCTTCTCCGACGTGGCATCCTCGGACCTGAGCACGGTCCAGGCCGGCTCGGGCTACCGCAAGGCCGTGGTGACCGTAAGCTGGGACGGGGGGGCCTCCAGCGTGATCCTGCGGTCCGTCTTCACGGACCACTGACCATGCGCCAGAGGCATCCGCGCGCCGGCTATACCCTGATGGAGCTGGTGGTGGTCGTCGTCCTGCTGGGGATCCTGGCCGGCTTCCTGGCGACCTGCCTGGATGCCGCGTCCCGGGCCTACCTGGACCTGAGGAGCCGTTCGGCCAATGTCTCGGACGCCCACCAGGCCTTCGAGCTGATGTCCCGGGACATCCAGGAGATCCGCACGGCCACCTCGGCCGACATCCCCACCTTCACGTCCTCGGCCCTGACTTTCACCGACATCAGCGGCACCCGCGTCGCCTACAGCTTCAGCGGGTCCACCCTGACACGGGACGGCCAGACCCTGTTGGACCGGCTCCAGAGCCTCTCCTTCGCCTATCTCCAGCAGGACGGGACCACGGCGGTCGCGGCGACGGACATCTGGACCGTGGAGGTGAGCGCGATCCTGGAGCGCTCGGGCCGGACCCTGACGCTGAGGACCCGGCTCTTCCCGCGGAATGCCACGGCCAAGCTGGCCTCCTGGAAGAAGACATGAGGCGCCGCGGCGTCGCCCTGGCCTCGGTGATCCTGGCCATCGCCCTGCTCTGGGCCCTGGCCATCGGGGTGGCGGTCATGTCCGCGGACGGCCAGCGTCAGTACCAGAACCTCCTGGCCTCGACCCGGGCCCTCTACGTGGCGGAGGCGGGCCTGGAATGGGCGATCAAGACCGGGCAGACGACGACGACGGACATCGCCTTCGGAGGCGGGGTGTTCTCGGTGTCCAAGAGCGGGGTGGTGGCGGACGTGGCGGCGGAGTCGGCCTCCGGCACCCCCACCGTGGAGCTCTACGTGGCCACCGGCCAGTGGAGCGTCACGGGCCGCGTCGGGAGCGCCCGGCGGGTGATCCAGGAGGGGGGGAACGCCCCGAGGGCCAACACTGCCTCCCTGGCGACCGACGGGGCGGCCTCGGCCGTGGCCGCCGGGGACCTGGACGGGGACGGGGACATCGACCTCGTCTTCGGCACGACGACCGGGAAGGCCCAGGTCTTCCTCAACGACGGGACGGGGGCCTTCACCCAGGTCGGGTCCAACAGCGCCAACTCCGAGATCGCCGCCCTGGCCCTGGCCGACATGGACGGGGACGGGGACCTCGACATCGTCTGTGTGGACCGGGGGACCGCGCCCTACCAGCTGGAGATCTGGGTGAACGTCGGCGGGGGATCCTTCAAGAACGACGTCTCCTATTCCCTGGGCGGCAAGGCCCTCGCCCTCTCCCTGAAGGACGTTCACGAGGACGCCAACGGCGATATCGACGTGGTGGTCTCGACCGAGGCCGACCAGTTCGAGGTCTGGACCAACAGTGGCGCGGGCGTTCTCACCCTCGGCACGGCCTATGCGGTCAACGACGCCTCCGCGCCCAACGGCATCGTCCTCTCGGACGTGGACCAGGACGGGGACAACGACGTGATGCTGGTGACCCAGGGCAAGAAGCTGGAGAAGTGGCTGAACAACGGCTCGGGGGTCTTCGCCTACTCCGCCAGCAACACCCTGAACCAGCCCGGGAAGTGCATCACCGCGGGGAACTTCAACGGCGCCAGCGGGGAGGACATGCTGGTGGGCGAGACCGTCCACCGGTTCGAGACCTTCGTCAACAACGGGACGGGGACCTTCACCCAGGACCAGCGGAGCACCACGCCGCCCGGCGACGTCTATGCCGTGGCCCTGTTCGACATGGACGGGGACGGGGACCTGGATGCGGTCCTCGGCGAGGTGGACACGGACGGGATCGAGATCTGGGCCAACAACGGCACTGGCACCTTCACCCTCCAGAGCGCCTTCACGACCTCCGGGGATACCAAGGCCGTGGTGGCCGCGGACTTCAACTATGCCCAGTAAGACCGCGCCGCCCGAACGTCCTCCCGAGGCCCTCCTGGACCTCCGCAAGCGGATCGCCCGCGCCGAACGCTCGGGCGCCGACGTGGCGGAAGCCCGCCAGCACCTCCTGACGGCCCTGCTCACCTTCCGGGCCCGGCGCCTGGAGGAGATGAAGGGGTACCTTCTCAAGGCCACCGCGTCGGTGGACCTGGCCGAGCGGGCCCGCCGGGAGGAGGGGCTCCGCCGTCGTCTCTGGGCCCTGAAGGAGTCCGGCGCCGACACGGACCGCCAGGTGGCCGCCGAGGCGGCCCTGGGCCGGGGGGCCCTGGAGGAGGCCGAGGCGGCGCTCGGGGGCGTGACGAAGAAGAAGGCCGCGCGCCGCTCCCCGATCCCGCGGAGGCGTGCGCCCCTGCTGGGGGCCTCGGAGGCCGCGCTTTCGTTCGAGCCGGGAAGCTACCAGATCCTCCTGGCCAGTCCTCTTCCCTCGGGGGGGATCCGCGTGCTGGACGTCCGCCGAGGGGAGGTCTCCGCCGGGGGAGGGGAGGCCGCATTGGAGGAGACGGTGGTCGCCGCCCTCCGCAGCCTGAGGCCGCGTCCCCGCAAGGTCCACGTGGCCCTTCCCCACGATGCCCATGTGCTGGCCACCGTCACCCTGCCTCCCCTGCCGCCCAAGGAGAGACCCCAGGCCCTCCGCTGGAAGCTGGCCAAGCTCTGCGCCTTCCCCCAGGAGGAGTCCCTGCTGGCCTCCCGCACCACCTCCGTCCCCGGGAGCGTCCTGGGCCTCATGGCCAGCCTGGCGGTGGTCCGCAAGGCCGTCGGCATGGTGGAACGCGCGGGGCTTCCGGTCGGCAGGATCCTGGCTCCCGGGCAGTCCCTGGCCTGCCTGCTGCCTCCGGGGCCTGCCCAGGAGGCCCGGGCGCTCCTGCAGATCGGCCGGGCGGGCGCCCAGCTCTACGTCTTCACGGGCGGCGAGATGACCTTTTCGCGGGATCTGGGCGTCGGGGTCCAGCATTGGCTGGAGGTCCTGGGAACCCCCATCAGCAGCACCCGGGGGACGGTGCGGCTCTCGGACGCCCAGGCCCGGGAGGTTCTGGAGCGTTTCGACATCTCCGCCTCCGAGAACCTCGTGCTCGCGGACGGGACCTCCCTGAACGACAAGGACCTGATGTCCCTGCTGAGGGCCTCCGTGGAGCGCCTGCAGGATGCCCTTTCCCGCTCCCTGGAGTTCGCTGCCGGACAGGAGGGCGGCACCCCGGTGGCTCGCGTCTTCCTCTGTGGGGAGGGGGCTGCCCTCCACGGGTTGGACAGGATCCTGTCGGCCCGGGCAGGAATCCCGGTGTCCGTCCTCCCGCTTCCCCGGGAAGGGGAGCCCCTGCTTCCGGTGGATGCCCTGGCGGCCTCCCTGTTCGCGGCCTCCGGGAAGGACAGGCTCCTGGACCTGATCCCGTCCGCCGCCCGGACCCGCGCGACCCTGGCCCGCTGGGGGAGCGGGGCCCTGGCGGCGGGTCTGCTCGTCACGGCCCTGTTCGGAGGCCTGGCCCTGTTGGCGAGAAGCGAGCGTCCGGGCCTTCAGGGGAGGGTGAGACAGCGCCAGGAGGACCTGAAGAAGGTGGAAGGGACGGTCGAGGAGATCAATCGGGACCTCAAGGTGCGCAAGACCCCTCCTCCGGCCGGGGACCCGCCCGCCTTCGCCATCCTGAGGGCCCTGGGCGAGGTCCTGCCCCCGGACGCCACGGTCCAGGGGCTCTCCCTGGAGATGCCGAAGGGCGAGCGCCCCCGCCTTCTCTTGGACATCGCGCGGGGGGTGGAGGGGGCGGAAGGAGAGGGGGTGGATGTGAAGGAAGTCCTCTCGAGAAGCCCCTTGCTGGGATCCGTGGAGGTGGAGCCTCCGGGAAGCACCCACCCCGGCCTGACGCGCTACCGTTGCGGTCTTGCGATGGAGCCCCTCCCATGACCCTGGGCACCCGCCTGGCCCTCTGCTACGCGGCCCTGCTGGCACCGGCCGCGGCGTACCTCGCGGGGACCCGCCCCCAGAATGCCGAGAACCATGCGCTGGTGGCCGAACTGGACAAGCTCTCCGCCCAGTTCGAACAGCGCGAGCACCAGGCCGGGGACTTCCTGGGCCAGCTCGCCGCCCTGACCCCGCCCAAGCCCCCGCCTCCCGGCGAACGTCTGAAGGTCCTCTCGGAGTTCCGTGCGGGCCCGGTGGGCGTGGTGGAGGCCGGACGGGACGAAGCCGCGGGCACCTTGCGCCTGGAGCTGAAGGGGAGCTATGACGGGATCATGTCCTACCTGGGGGCCCTGCAGACCCTCCCCTTCCCGCCCAAGGTCCGTGCCCTGACGCTGACCAAGACCGCCGAGGGGCTTTCGGGGGCCGTGACCCTGGAGGCCGTGCTATGAACCTCCGCGACAAGAAGGTCCAGATCCCCCTGGCCGTGGTCCTGACCCTCGGCCTGGGCTACAGCGCCTGGGATATGACGAACAAGGTCCGGAACAAGCCCTGGCGCCAGGAGAAGCCCGCCGAGCGCAAGGAACGCCTCCAGAACACCCTGAAGAACCTCCGGCAGGAGGGGCAGGCCCCTCCGGAGCAGCTGGCCGCCATCCAGGCGGCCCTGGGCGAGGACCGCCTGGACGAGGCCGAGGAGATGTTCAAGAAGGTCTCCGAGCCGAAGGAGCCCGCGCCCGTCCCGGTTCCGACGCCCGTGACGACCCCCGCGCCTCCTCCCGTCGCCCAGGCCACTCCGGAGGTGCCCACACCTCCGGTCGGGCCGCCCCCCGTGGGCGTCCAGGCGCCCGTCCCCCCGGTGAAACCCTGGGGGCGGGACCCCTTCTCCCGGCCCGCCGTCCCCACCCTGCATGCGGCCGCGCCCCTTCCCCTGCCGAAGGGGAGCACCCTGGTCCTCAGCGCGGTCTGCAGCCTCGGGAAGAAGGGGAAGTCCTACGCCATCGTCAACGGCGTGGTGGTGGCGGAGGGGGAGGTCCTCCCCGGAGGGGAGGGTTGGACGCTGAAGACCGTGCTGGAGAACGGGGTCCTGCTCCTGAAAGATGGTATGGAGTACACCCTACCGATAAAATGAGCCGGTGCCGGCCTCGACGCGCTGTCTCTGCGGGTTTCTCCTGCTGGCCCCGGAGGACCGTGTGGGGCAGGACGTCACCTGCACCCGTTGCGGGCTGACCCAGAAGTTCCCCCAGCAGTTCGAATTCCCCTGCGAAGGATGCCACCAGAGCGTCCGGACCGGGGTGAACACGGTGGGGATGCGCACCCGGTGCCCGGCCTGCGCGCGGACCCTGTTCATCCCGGAGCCCGGCGCCGAGAGGACCTGCCCCTTCTGCCGGAGCGTCCTGGAGGGCTCCCGCGAGCGGTGCAGGACCTGCGGGGAGACCCTGCTGAGGCCCTCGCGCCTGGGAGGGCTCAAGGCCCTGCTCGGGGACGGCCGGGTCGTCTCCTGGATCCGCCTGATCCGCACCGACCGCATCGATCCCAACCCCTTCCAGCCGCGGGAGCGGGTGGACCCCGAGGCCCTGCGCAAGCTGGCCCAGTCCGTGGCCCGGGTCGGCATCCTGGTCCCCCTTCTCCTGAGGCCGGTGGGGCGGAGGTTCCAGCTGGTGGGGGGGAGCCGCCGGCTGGAAGCCGCGCGCCGCCTGGGCCTGCCCGAGGTGCCGGCGGTCGTCAGGCCGCTGTCGGACCGGGACGCCACCGAGATCGCCTATCTCGAGAACGTCCAGCGGGAGGACATGGACCTCCTGGAGAAGGCGGTGGGCTTCCAGAACATCGTCCTGGACCAGACGGACGCCCCGCAGGAGGAGCTGGCCCGGCGCCTGGGATTCACCCAGGAGGAGGTCGGGGTGATGCTGTCCCTGCTCCAGATGCCGGTGTCCCTGCGGCGGGGCTTCTTCTCCGGCAAGCTCTCCCTGCGCCAGGTGAGGTCGCTGGGGGTCCTGGCCGGGGACGCCCTCCCGCGGGCGATCCAGGCGGTGCTGGAGGCCTCCCTCACGGAGGAGGAGACGGAGTCCCTGGTCCGCCAGCTCCTCCATCCCGGGGAGGGGGCATGAGCCCTGATGCGGTCGCCCTGCTGGTGGAGCGGCTCCTCCAGGACCGGCGCACGCGCGTCGACAGGGTCCGGGCCATCGTCGAGGAGCTCCGCGGGCCCCAGGAGATTCCGATCATCCTGGAAGTCCGGCCGACGCCGGCGCCGATGCCGGAGCCCCAGGGCGATCCGGTGGCGCCCTACCGCGAGGCCCTGCAGGCCATGCGCAACGAGCGCGACGTGCTCCAGAAGAGGAACCTGGAGCTGTACGACGAGCTGAACCGCCTGAAGGCCGAGCTGGACGAGGCCCGCAGGATGTCGCGGACGCCCTCCCCCGTGAGCCCCGAGCTGGACGCCTCCCTGCGGGAGATCGGGCGGATCCTGTCCGCCCGGAGGGACCGGGTCCCGCCTACTTGATCGCCTTCATCAGGGAGAGGCTGGGCAGCATGATCCCCAGGGCCATGAAGAGGATCACGACCCCCATCAGGACGGTGATCATGGGCTCGATGGCCGCGGTCAGCCCCTCGATGGCCTGCTGGGTCTCCATGTCGTAGTGGGCCACCAGGGGGTCCAGGATCTCCGACATCCGCCCGCTCTTCTCGCCCACCGCGAACATCTGGCCCACCAGGGGCGGGAATTGGGGGATCTTCTGGAGCTGGGCCGAGAGCGGCTCCCCGCGTTCCACCCCGTGCCGGGTCTCCTGGAGGCGGGCCTCCAGCTCGGCGTTCCCGATGGACTGGGCGGAGGTCTCCAGGGTCTGCAGGATGGGGACGCCCGCCTCGTTCAGGGTGTTGAAGGTCTGCACGAAGGTGGAGATGGCGGACTTGGTATAGAGCGGCCCCGCGAGGGGGATGGTCAGCTTGAGGCGGTCCCAGAGGCGCCCGCCGAAGCGGGACCTCAGGAAGAGGGTGATGCCGACGACGAGGGCCAGCACGCAGAGCCCGGTGATCCAGCCGTAGGTCGTGATGGCCTTGTGCGTGTTGATCAGGATGCGGGTGGGCAGGGGCAGTTCGGTCTTGAGCCGGGCGAACATGCTGACGAACTTGGGGACCACGAACCGGACGAGGAAGAAGAAGGCCCCGGTGCAGAACACCAGCACGATCAGGGGATAGCGCAGGGCGGACTTCACCCCGTCGCGGCGCTTCAGGCTGACCTCTATGTAGGCGGCCAGGCGCGTCAGGACGAGATCCAGCTTGCCGCTGAGCTGGCCGGCGTCGATGGCGTTCAGGAAGATCCGGTCGAAGACCTTGGGGTGGCGCCCCATGGCCTTGGACAGG
>JAHFOU010000078.1 GCA_023261525.1 Planctomycetota bacterium
GCGGGGTTGAAGTTCACCTGGACCGGGGACACGGTCGCCTCGGAGGAGAAGCCCATCATCCTGGAGGCCCTGACCTTCCCGGACACCGTCATCTCCATGGCCGTCGAGCCCAAGGCCACCGCCGACAAGGACAAGCTCGGCATGGTGCTCAAGAAGCTGGCCAAGGAGGATCCCACCTTCCGTTCCCACGTGGATCCCGAGACCAACCAGATGATCATCTCCGGGATGGGGGAGCTCCACCTGGACGTCCTCAAGAACCGGATGATCCGCGACCACGGCCTGGACGTGGCTGTCGGCAAGCCGAGGGTCTCTTATCGCGAGACGATCTCGAAGGCGGCCGAGGTCGAATACCAGCACAAGAAGCAGACCGGCGGCCGCGGGCAGTATGCCAAGGTCGTCTTCAAGATGGAGCCCTGGAGCGAGGGGCCGACGCCGGTGGTGTTCGAGTCCAAGATCAAGGGCGGGACCGTTCCCATCCAGTTCATCTCCCCGATCGAGCGGGGGGTGATGGAGGCGGCCGGCGCGGGTTGCCTGGGGCGCTTCCCGGTCATCAATGTGAAGGTGACCCTCGTCGACGGGAAGCACCATGAGGTGGACTCCGACGAGATGGCCTTCCATATCGCCTCCGTCATGGGCTTCAAGGAGGCCCAGCAGGCCTGCGGCCCCATCCTCCTCGAGCCCATCATGAGGTTCGAGGTCGTGGTTCCCCTGGAGTTCATGGGGGACGTGATCGGGAACATCAACAGCCGCCGTGCGGTGGTCGAGGACATGACGCCCCGCGGATCGACCCGGGTCATCAAGGGCAAGGTGCCCCTGGCCGAGATGTTCGGGTATGCCACCGACATCCGCTCCCAGACCCAAGGCCGCGGGACCTTCTCCCTCGAGCCCTGCGGCTATGAGCCGGTGCCTCGCCAGCTGGTTTCTAAGGTCCTTGCCTCTTGACAATGGCAAACACGGCAGTAGCATGGGCGGTTTTCCACCTCTAGGGATAAGGCAGACGACGTGACCCAGCTCATTCACATCCGGATGGAAGCCTACGACCACTCGGTCCTCGACAAGTCGGCCGTCGAGATCGTCGAGACGGCCCGCAGGACCGGTTCCAAGGTCGCGGGGCCCATCCCGCTGCCGACCCGCATCGAGCGCTACACGGTGCTGCGCTCCCCGCACGCCGACAAGAAGTCGCGCGAGCAGTTCGAGATCCGCACCCACAAGCGCGTCATCGAGATCACCGAGACCACCGCCAAGACCATGGACGCCCTGGGCAAGCTGAATGTCCCGGCCGGCGTGGAAATCAAGATCAAGGCATAGAAGGCAATCGCAGATGATCAAGGTCCCCCAGTTCTCGATGGATGGAAAGGCCCTCTCCCCGGTCGAGGTGGATGAGGCCGTCTTCGGTCAGCACGTGAAGCGCTTCCTCCTGCGCCAGGCTGTGCTGATGTACGAGGCCAACCAGCGCGTGGGCACCGCCGACACCAAGACCCGCAAGGACGTCTCGGGCAGCGGCCGCAAGCCCTGGCCCCAGAAGCACACCGGCAAGGCCCGCGCGGGCTCCAAGCGCTCCCCGCTCTGGCGTCACGGCGGCACCGTCTTCGGGCCCCACCCGAGGGATTACAGCTACGCCCTGCCCAAGCAGGCCCTGCGCCAGGCCCTGAACTCCGCCGTCCTCTCCAAGCTCAGGGACGGCGAGGTCAAGGTCGTGGACAAGCTCGCGCTGTCCAAGGCCGGGAAGCCCGAGACCAAGGCCGTGGCGGGCATGCTGGAGGCCCTCAAGATCGACCGCCGGTGCCTGATCGGGACCGAGGCCTACGACAAGGCCCTGGCCCTGTCCGTCCGCAATCTTCCGCGCACCGACCTGTATCCGGTCGCCGACCTGAATGCCCACCAGGTCCTGAAGGCGAACTTCCTGGTCCTGACCCGCTCCGGCCTCGACCGCCTGGTCGCCCTGGCCAAGGAACGGGCTGGGACGGGGACTGCCGCGGCGTCGGTGAAGGCCGCGAAGCCCGCGAAGGCGCCGAAGGCACGGAAGGACTCCTGATGCGCCCCGATCCCTACCGCATCATCTTGAGCCCCCTCGTGACGGAGAAGGGGACCGCCCAGCGGGAGCTTCCCCTCCGGAAGCGCTTCCTGTTCGAGGTCGCCCCGACGGCCACCAAGCTCCAGATCCGCGAGGCCATCGAGGAGATCTACAAGGACAAGAAGGTCACCGTCACCCAGGTCAACACCCTGAGGGTGAAGGGCAAGTTCCACAGCGACGTCAAGCGCGGCCTCTATGCCGGGCAAGGCGGTTACGGCAAGGACCGCAAGAAGGCCTTCGTGACCCTCAAGTCCGGCGACGATCTGGACGCGGCATAACATGGGCTTGAGACAGCGCAATCCCAGGTCGGCCGGCCAGCGCTTCGCGCTGCTGAACGACTTCGCCGAGGTGACGCGGCGCGGCCCGGAGCCGTCCCTCGTCGAGAAATGGCACGATGCCGGCGGCCGCAACAACATGGGCCGCATCACCTCCCGCCATCGTGGTGGCGGGGTCAAGCGCCACTACCGGATCATCGATTTCCGGCGCGACAAGGACGGGATCCCCGCCAAGGTCGCCCACATCGAATACGATCCCAACCGCCGCGCCCGCCTGGCCCTCCTGCACTACGCGGACGGCGAGAAGCGCTACATCCTGCATCCGGTCGACTTGAAGGTGGGCGACACCGTGCTCTCGGGCCCCAAGGCCGAGATCCGTCCGGGTCATGCCCTGGCCCTGTCCGACATCCCCACGGGGACGCCGGTCCACAACGTGGAGCTCCAGCCCGGGGGCGGGGGCAAGCTGGGGCGCTCCGCCGGCTCCCAGATCATGCTGTCGGCCAAGGAGGGCGACTACGCGGTCGTCTCCATGCCCTCCGGCGAGGTCCGCAGGGTCCACGTCCGTTGCCGGGCTACCGTCGGCCAGGTCGGGAATACCGACTGGGCCCGGGTGAACATCGGCAAGGCCGGCCGGAACCGCTGGCGCGGGATCCGTCCCCAGAGCCGCGGGTCCGCGATGAACCCCGTGTCCCATCCCATGGGCGGCGGCGAGGGCCGTAGGGCCGGCGGTCGCCACCCGATCTCCCCCTGGGGCAAGCCCGCCAAGGGCGGCAAGACCCGCCAGAAGCGCAAGGTCTCCAACCGGTTCATCCTGAGGAGGAGGCGCAAGTAACATGGGACGCTCCACTCGCAAGGGTCCGTTTGTCGACGTCAAGCTCATGAAGAAGATCATGGCCCGCAAGGCGACCAGCAGCCACGAGCCCATCCAGACCTGGGCGCGCCGCTCCACGGTGACCCCGGAGTTCGTCAACCACACGTTCATGGTCCACAACGGGAAGGCCTTCCTGAAGGTCTTCGTCACCGAGGACATGGTGGGCCACAAGCTCGGCGAGTTCTCCCCGACGCGCGTCTTCCGCGGCCACAGCGGCCGGAAGAAGGAGGAGGAGGGCGCCGCCAAGCCCGCCCCTGCCAAGAAGGAAGGCGACTAGCCCATGAAGGCCTCCCACCAGCGCGCCCGCATCTCCCCGCGCAAGACCCGCCTCGTCGCGGACATGATCCGCGGCCAGAGTGTGACCCGCGCCAAGGACATCCTGGATTTCTCCGACAAGCGCGCCGCGGTCTTCGTGGCCAAGGTCCTCCGCTCCGCCGAGGCGAACGCGACCCAGCGGGATGGGGTCGACGCCGCCCGCCTGGTCGTCCAGCGCATCCAGGTCAACGAGGGCCCGCGCTGGAAGGTGCTCTTCCCCAGGCCCCGGGGCGTGGGCGCCACCATGACCCGCCCGACCTGCCACATCGAGATCGAGCTGGCCGAGGCCGCGCCGGCGCCCGCCGCCCAGCCGAGGTCCCTGAAGCGCAAGCAGAAGAAGGGGCCCGCTCCCGCGGCCACGCCCGCGGTGGAAGGGACTTAGGAGTATCCATGGGACATAAGATCCGTCCGATCGGCCTGCGCATTGGTATCACCGAGTCCTGGCGGTCCCGCTGGTACGCCGACAAGGCCACCTTCGGGACCTGGCTCGTCGAGGACCAGAAGATCCGGCGCGCCATCAAGAAGCAGTACGCCTTCGCCGGGATCTCCAAGATCGAGGTCGAGCGCTCCCGCAATAAGGTGAACGTGATGATCCACGTCGCCCGGCCGGGGCTCATCATCGGCCGCAAGGGCGCCGAGATGGAGAAGCTCCGGGGGGACCTGGGGCGGCTGGTGCCCAACCGGGACATCGACGTGAACGTGCTCGAGGTGGAGAAGCCCGAGAGCGACGCCCAGCTGGTCTCGGAGGCTGTCGCGGAACAGCTCCTGAAGCGGGCCGCCTTCCGCCGCGTCTGCAAGAACGCCATCGATACCGCCATGAACGCCGGCGCCCTGGGGGTCCGCGTCAACGTGGCCGGCCGTCTGGGCGGGGCCGAGATCGCCCGGACGGAGCACTTCGCCCAGGGCAAGCTGCCCCTGCAGACCCTGCGCGCCATCATCGACTACGGCTTCGCCGAGGCGTTGACCAACTACGGCAAGATCGGGGTCAAGGTCTGGATCTACAAGGGCCAGTTCATGAAGGCCGAGCGTCCCGCGGCCACGGTTCCCGCCGAGGCGGCCCCGGCCGTCCCGGGGGAGGCGGTCTAGACCATGTCCCTCCAGATGCCGCGCCGGGTGAAGTACCGCAAGTCCCAACGGGGAACCGTGAAGGGCAATGCCACCCGGGGCAACGAGGTCTCCTACGGGGAGTACGGCCTCCAGGCGCTCCAGCCGGCCTGGATCACGGCTCGCCAGATCGAGGCCGGCCGCGTCGCGGCGACGCGCTTCCTGGCCAACGAGGGGCGCCTCTTCGTTCGCATCTTCCCGCACAAGCCCATCAGCAAGAAGCCCCTGGAGACCCGCATGGGCAAGGGGAAGGGCGAAACCGAGTTCTGGTGCGCCGTGGTCAAGCCCGGCACCATGATGTTCGAGATCGGCGGCGTGGGTGCGGAGGCGGCCCGCCAGGCCCTCCAGCGCGTCGCCCACAAGCTTCCCATTGCCGTCCGTTTCGTGGCGCGGGCGACCTGAGGGGGATGACGTGAAGCTCAAGGAGATCCGGTCCCGGTCGGAGGCAGAACTGCGCGAGGACGTGGAGCGTCTCCGGCGGGAGCTCTTCAACCTCCGGGCCCAGGCCGTCACCAGCCCGGTCGAGGACACCACCCGCTTCCGGAAGTCCCGCAAGACGGTCGCCAGGATCCTGACGGTGCTGGCGGAGCGCGCCCGGGCGGCCGGCAAGCCCGCCCAGCCCGTGGCGGCCCCGAAAGCCGAAAAGGCCTTGAAAAAGCCGGTGGCGAAGGCCGAGAAACCTGCCAAGGCCGAAAAGGCTGAGAAGCCGAAGAAAGCCGAGCCGGCGAAGACCGAGAAGAAGGCTGAGAAGAAGAGCGAGAAGAAGAAAGGACAGAAGGGATGAAGAAGTCCCTGGTGGGGGTTGTCACCAGCGCGAAGGCCGCCAAGACCCTGACGGTCAAGGTGGAGCGCCTCGTGCAGCACCCCGTGTTCAACAAGTACATGCGCCGCCAGACCGTGGTCTATGCCCACGACGAGAAGCGCGAGGCCCGCGAGGGCGATCAGGTCGAGGTGGTCGAGACCCGTCCCCTCTCCAAGACCAAGTGCTGGCGTCTCCTGCGCGTCGTCCGGAGTGACAGGAGCCGTGCGTCATGATCCAGATGCGCGCATGGGTCGACGTGGCAGACAACACCGGCGCCAAGGTCGTCATGTGCATCCACGTGATCGGGGTCGGCAACCGCCGGACCGCCGGGCTGGGGGATGTCATCGTCGGTTCCGTGAAGAAGTCCCTGCCGGGCGGGGAGCTCAAGCCCGGCGACGTGGTGAAGGGCGTGGTGGTCCGCACCAAGCAGTCCCTGCGGCGTGATGACGGCTCCTACGTCCGCTTCGACCGGAACGCCATCGTGCTCATCGACGCGGAGAAGAACCCCCGCGGCACCCGGGTTTTCGGCGCGGTCGCCCGCGAGCTGCGCGAGAAGAACTTCATGAAGATCATCTCCCTCGCGGCGGAGGTCGTCTGATGGACATCCGTCGCGGCGACATGGTCGTCCTGAGGAAGGTCATCGAGGGCGCCACGAAGGGCCCGCGGAAGACCGGGGGCCCCGCCGGCAAGGAGAACCGGGGCAAGACCGGCCGGGCCCGCTCCCTGGCCGATTCGGAGCAGGGCAAGGTCCTCAGGGTCTTCCCGGAGAGGCAGCGCATCCTCGTCGAGGGCGTGCACTTCGTCTGGAAACACCAGCGTCCTAGCCAGACGGCGCCGAAGGGGGCCAAGATCCAGAAGGAGGCCCCCATCCACGTCTCCAACGTCCAGCTTCTCTGCCCGTCCTGCGGGAAGCCCACCCGGGTCGCCCACCGGCGCGAGGGGGAGCGCAACGTCCGCGCCTGCAAGAAGTGCAAGGCCGCCATTCCGGAATCGAAAGGATAGCGGGGGACATCCATGGCCCGACTTCTCGAACGCTACCGCAAGGAGATCATCCCGCAGATGATGAAGGCCCGGGGCTACACCAGCCCCATGGCGGTGCCGAAGATCACCAAGGTCGTCCTCAACATGGGGGTCGGCAAGGCCCTGGAGAACGACAAGCGCATGGGCGCCGCGGTGGAGGACCTGACCACCATCGCCGGCCAGCGCGCGGTGGTCCGCAAGGCCAAGATCAGCGTCTCCGGGTTCAAGCTCCGCGAGGGGCAGGCGGTCGGCTGCCAGGTGACCCTGCGCGGCGCCCGGATGTACGAGTTCCTGGACCGCCTCCTTTGCGTCGCCATCCCCCGCATCCGCGACTTCCGCGGCTGCTCCCCGCGCTCCTTCGACGGGCGCGGCAACTACAACCTGGGCCTGACCGAGCAGACCGTGTTCCCCGAGATCGCGGCGGACCGGGTCGAGTTCGTGCAGGGCCTGGATATCGCGTTCGTGACCACGGCGAAGTCCGACGAGGAGGCCAGGGATCTCCTGGAGCGCCTCGGCATCCGGTTCCGGAAATAGGCAGGAGGCTTCATGGCGAAGTTGTGTTGGCGGATCAAGCAGCAGCAGGTGCCCAAGTTCTCCACGCGGGCCTACAACCGCTGCCAGCTCTGCGGACGCTCCCATGCCTACTACCGCAAGTTCAAGATCTGCCGCCTCTGCCTGAGGGACCTGGCCTCCAAGGCTGAGATCCCGGGCATGCGCAAGGCAAGCTGGTAGGAGGTCTCATGCTCACCGATCCCATCGCCGACATGCTCACCCGGATGCGCAACGCCATCCGCAACCGCGCGGATGAGGTGACCATGCCGTACTCCCGCGTCCGCAAGAACCTGGCCGAGGTCCTCCAGCGCGAGGGCTACGTCCGGGGCGCCAAGGCCGGCGGCGAGGGGGCCAAGCGCACCCTCACCGTCCAGCTCAAGTACGGTCCCCTGGGCGAGCAGGTCATCCAGCGCATCCAGCGGATCAGCTCCCCGGGCTGCCGCTTCTACCGCGGGGTGGACGAGCTTCCCCGGGTCCTGGGCGGCCTCGGGATCGTGGTGATCTCCACGTCCAAGGGGATGCTCAGCGACCGCGAGGCGCGCGCGAAGCGCCTGGGCGGCGAGCTCGTCTGTAAGGTCTGGTAGAGCCCCTCTCGTGTCCGTCGACTGGGGGCTGGTCACCGCGGCCATCCTGATCGCGGCCCTTCACGCTACCCTCCCGACTCACTGGATGCCCTTCGTCCTGGTGGGCCGAGCCCAGGGCTGGCGTCCCCGCCAGATCCTCGGGGTGGTCGCGGTGGCCGGCCTGGGGCACGCGGTCGTGACCTGCGCGCTGGGCCTGCTCTTCGCCTGGATCGGGGACAAGATCATCGACCAGCTCCACGGGTTCGAGGTGCCCTTCACCGTGGCCGTCCTGGGGGGGTTCGGATGCTGGTTCCTCTGGCGGGGTCGCCGGCACAGCCATGCCGCCGGCCATGTCCACGAGGTCAACCTGGGGGACCGGACGGCCGCCATCAGCCTCATTCTGATGCTGTCCCTCCAGCCCTGCGGGGCCGCCATGCCGCTCTTCCTCAGCCTGGGGCCCATGGTGCCCTGGACCTCCATGGTGCTCGCGTCCCTCATCATGTCCGCCGTCACGGTCCTGGTCATGGTGGGGCTCACCTCCGCCACCCTGGCCGGCGTCAAGCAGCTCCAGCTGGAGTGGGCCGAGCACAACGAGAAGATGGTGGTGGGGGCCCTCTTTTTCGTGCTGGCGGCCTCCGCGGCGGTCTTCCACGAGGCGCTGGAGCACGCGCTGGAGATCCTGCACCAGCATCATCACCACCTGCCCCACTAAGGGGCCAGGCGGCCGCCTAGCTAGTTGGAGGAGCCGAGTTCCTGCTGGAGGAGCTTGAGCACGGGCCCGAACTTGGCCGCGTTGCGGCTGTCGGCGTCCACCAGCTGCTGATGGGCCCTGCGGATGCGCTCCGCCCTCTCCCGGGCCGGCAGGGCATCGGAGGCCAGGGGCTGCATCTCCAGGGGAGGCACGGTGTCGTGCTTGTCCCGGACGGCGACCAGCTTGGAAAGGCCCAGGTCGTCGAGGAGCTGGTGGTTCTTGGGCGAGGCGTTCAGGACCACGATGGCCGAGCGCCCCGGGGGGAAATGGGTGGAGAGCCCGGCCATCACCCCCATGAAGGTGGAGTCCATCCCCGTGCATTCGGCCAGGTCGATGACGAAGCAGTCGGCGCCCTGCTGGATCTCCGCCTCGCAGAACTCCTCGAACATGAGGGCGTTGGAGAAGTTCCCCAGGCCCTGGACGCGGGCGTAGACGGCCTTGGCCGCGCGGGCGACGCTGATGATGTCCTGGGAGGGGGAGTTCACCGGACGGGCATGGTAGTCCCCGGACGGGGGCGGATTCAAGGGCGGGGGGCCCCTGCCCGCCTTGCTTCCCTTCCGCGGCGCGCGTACACTCGGGGGATGCCCGCCGCCCTGCGCAAGCCGTCCCCTGCCCACCTGCCGTCCGCGCCCCGGGGCGAGCCCTGGCGCCGCCGTCACCTCCTGGGGCTGGAGGACTGCTCCCCGGGGGAGATCCAGACCCTCCTGGACCGGGCGGCGGCCTACCGGGACGAGAAAGGGGGGCTCACGCGGAGCACCGAGCTCAAGGGGAGGGTGGTCTGCCTGAGCTTCTTCGAATCCTCCACCCGCACCAGCAACTCCT
>JAHFOU010000397.1 GCA_023261525.1 Planctomycetota bacterium
CCACGGTGGAATCCGGGGCCTCGATCAGGCGCACGATCCCGTCGACGACCTCGTTCAGGTTGTGGGGCGGGATGTTGGTGGCCATGCCGACCGCGATGCCGGACGAGCCGTTGACGAGCAGGTTGGGGAAGCGGGCCGGCAGGACCGTGGGTTCCAGGAGCCGGTCGTCGTAGTTGGGCACCATGTCCACGGTGTCCTGGTCGAGGTCGGCCAGGAGCTCCATGGCCGGGGAGTTCAGCCTGGCCTCCGTGTACCGCATCGCGGCCGGCGGGTCGCCGTCGATGGACCCGAAGTTGCCCTGGCCGTCCACCAGGGGGTAGCGCAGGGTGAAGGGCTGGGCCATGCGGACCAGGGTCGGGTAGACCACGGACTCGCCGTGGGGGTGGTAGTTGCCCGAGGTGTCCCCGGCGATCTTGGCGCACTTGCGGAACTTGCTGCGCGGGGAGAGGTTCAGGTCGTTCATGGCCACCAGGATGCGGCGCTGGCTGGGCTTGAGCCCGTCGCGCACGTCCGGCAGGGCCCGCGACACGATGACGCTCATCGCGTAGGTGAGGTACGAGGTCTTCATCTCGTCCTCGATGGCCAGCTCCCGCACCAGTCCCCCGGGAGGCGGGGGCGGGACGACGGGGGCGCCCGGATCGGGCGGCGGCGTCGGGTCGTTCTTCTTCCTGCGGGCCATCAGATGTCCAGGTTCTTGACTTCCAGCGCGTGGCGCTCGATGTAGGCGCGCCGCATCTGGACGTCCTCGCCCATGAGCACGGTGAACATCTGGTCGGCCTTGATCAGGTCATCCACCCGGACCTGGATCAGGGTGCGCTTGGCGGGATCCATCGTGGTCTCCCACAGCTGCTCGGGGTTCATCTCGCCCAGCCCCTTGTAGCGCTGGATGTCGAGGCCCTTCTGGCCGGCCTTGCGGACGGCCTCCAGGACCCCGGACAGGTCGAAGGCCCCTTGGGAGCCCTCCTCGTTGGCCAGCTGGAAGCGCGCGGCCTCGCCCTCGGCCGGGAGGTGCTCCCAGTCGGCCAGGGCGAGCCCCTCGGCGGCGAGCCTCTCCTCCAGGACCTTCAGCTCGGCCGCCTCGGGGAACTCGGCGGTGTGGACCTCCCGGCCGTCCACCTGGTCGTCCAGGTGGTGCTCCTGGAGGAAGGCCCTGAGCTCGGCGTCTGCCGCGAAGAAGAAGTGGCGTCCGTCCACCACGGCCAGGAAGGCGGGATGGCCCTGGCCCGGAGGGATCTTGGCCAGGTAGGAGCCCAGGGCCATGCCCCGGCGGCGCATGGAGGCGTTGGCCTGCTCCACCGCGCTCAGGACGACCAGGAGGCCCGTCAGGGCGTCGGCGGACCAGCCCTTGCCGTCGGCCGCGCGCGTCAGGGCGGTGCCGCCCGTCCCCAGGGTCAGCAGGATGCGCTTCATGTCCTCGTCCGTGCGGACGTAGTCGACCTTGCCCCGGCGCTCGACCCGGTAGAGCGGCGGCTGGGCGATGAAGACCTTCCCGCCCTCCACAAGGGCGCGCATGTGACGGAAGAGGAAGGTCAGCAGGAGGGTGCGGATGTGGCTGCCGTCCACGTCGGCGTCGGTCATCAGGATGAGGCGTCCGTAGCGCAGGTCCTCGGGCTTGAACTCCTCCTCCCCGATCCCCGTGCCCAGGGCGGTGATGAGGGTGCGGATCTCCTCGTGCTCCAGCATCTTGTCGATGCGGGCCTTCTCGACGTTGAGGATCTTGCCCTTCAGGGGGAGGATGGCCTGCCAGCGCCGGTCCCGGCCCTGCTTGGCGGAGCCGCCGGCCGAATCGCCCTCCACCACGTAGAGCTCGGTCTCCGCCACATTGGTGGACGAGCAGTCCGCCAGCTTGCCCGGCAGGGCCCCGCTGGAGAGGGCGCCCTTGCGCCGCGCGAGGTCGCGGGCCTTGCGCGCCGCCTCGCGGGCCTGGGCGGCCTGAAGGCCCTTCTGGCAGATGAGAATGGCCTCGGTGGGATGCTCCTCGAAGTGGGTGCCGAGGTGCTCGTTCACCAGGGCCTCGACCAGGCCGGCCACGTCGGAGTTCCCGAGCTTGGTCTTGGTCTGGCCCTCGAACTGGGGGTCGGGGACCCGCATCGACAGCACCGCCGTCAGGCCCTCGCGCACGTCGTCCCCGGAGGGGGCCGGCCCGCCCTTGAGGAGGTCGCGCTTGCGGGCGAACTGGCCGATGACGCGGGTCAGCCCGGCCTTGAAGCCGGACAGGTGGGTGCCGCCCTCGATGGTGTGGATGTTGTTGACGTAGGTGAGGATCTGCTCGTTGTAGCCCGCGTTGTACTGGAGGGCCAGGTCGGTCACGACCCCGCCCTTCTCCCCGCGGATGACCACCGGCTCGGGGTGGATCGGGCTCTTGCCCTCGTTGAGGAACTTGGTGAAGGCCGCGATCCCGCCCTCGTAGTGGTGGGTCTCGGTCTTGCCGTCGCGCTCGTCGACGATGGAGATCTTGATCCCCGCGTTCAGGAAGGCCAGCTCCCTCAGGCGGGAGGCCAGGGTCTCGAACACGTAGGGGATGTCCCCGAAGATCTCCCGGTCCGGGCGGAAGACCACCTTGGTCCCGTGC
>JAHFOU010000398.1 GCA_023261525.1 Planctomycetota bacterium
AAACCGGGCGCATCCTGCTCTCGGGCAAGGGGCGCGAACTCCTTGACAACCCCGTCGTCCAGCGTGCCTACTTGGGAGCCTGATGATGTGCCCCACGCAACGCACCACGACCGGGTTCGCAGCGGATTCCGCAGGGCGCGGAGGCCAGGGAGTGCCGGCAGCGCCCGAGGCCCGCGCAGACGGGGCTTGGAGGCCCCGTCGAGGACGAGCGAGAACCCGGCCGTGGGCGCTGCTGCTGACGGCATGGGCCCTCTCCGCCTGCAACACCCAGCCCGCCTCTCCTCCCCCCGAGCCCGACTGGGCCCAGGTCGAGGCCTGGCTATCCTCCGAAACACGCCAGGACCGGGCTAAGGGGATCCGCCAGCTCCTGATCGCCAACGAAGACCGCCCGGGAACCCTCGTCAAGCTGGCCGAGATGCCGGAGGACGCAAGCCCGGGCATCCGCCACTACACCGCGGCCTGCCTGATGGTGACCCTCCATGGCGACCTCCAGGCCCAGGACCGGGCCAAGCTGTGGACCCCGACCAAGCGCACCCTCGAACTCCTGGTCGCTGGCCTCGACGACGAGCACGCCCTGCCCGTGGGAGGGGCTGCCGACTGGGATCTCCCGGTGGCCCGATTCTGCCTGAACGCCCTGGAGCTCCTCACCGGGGAGGAGTCCCCCCCCCGGCCCGTGAACCTGATGCCGTCCCGGGGGGTGGTGGCCCGGTGGCGGCGCTGGTGGCTGGAGAACCAGGCCTATCTCTGCTTCGACGAGGCCTGGGGGGTCTGGCGCTTGGATGAGACCGCCAAACGGCTCGGCATCCCCCTCGAAACGAGATGACGGCGCGGACCGTCTTCCTGGACCGGGACGGGGTGCTGATCCGGGAGCTTGGGTTTGTCACGCACCCGAAGCAGATCGAGATCCTGCCAGGCGTCCCCGGGGCCCTGGCGCTCCTGCGGCGCCAGGGGTTTCGGCTGGTGGTGGTGACCAACCAGAGCGCCATCGCAAGAGGCCTTCTCACGGAGGAGGCGTTGGCCCGCATCCACGCGGATCTCCGGGCGCGCCTCCTGGCCCTCGACCCCGGGGCTTTCTGGGACGCGGTGTACTTCTGCCCCCACCATCCCCAGGAAGGGCACGCTCCCTACCGGATCGACTGCACCTGTCGCAAGCCCCGCCCGGGGATGCTCCTCAGGGCCATCGCGGAGCACGGCCTGGATCCCGCGCGATCCTGGATGATCGGGGATTCCCCGCGCGACGTTGCGGCCGGAAGGGAGGCCGGATGCCGGACGGCCGCCCTGCCGGGACCGGACGGCGCTTGCCCGCCCGGGGCCGACCTCCAGGCAGCCTCCCTGGCCGATTTGGCCGCCAGGATCATCGCCTCACCCCGAGGAGGGGATAAGGGCCCGTGACTGGACCCCCGGCTCCGCCTCAGGTAGAGTGGATGCACAATACCCTCGGAGGTTTACCATGAAGTTCCTGCTCGCCGGATTGCTCCTGGTCTCCCCCGTGCCCCAGGACGAGCCGCCCCCCGAGGCGGCGAAGGCGGCCGAATCCGCCAAGCAGATCGTCTACAAGAAAACAGACCAGGGCGACCTCACCCTCTACGTCCACTTCCCCCCGGACTGGAAGCAGACGGACAAGCGGCCGGGGATCGTCTTCTTCCACGGCGGGGGGTTCACGGGGGGCACGCCCAACCAGTTCAGCGTCCAGTGCGAGTACCTCGCGACGCGCGGGATGGTGGCCGCTACGGCCCAGTACCGCCTGCTCAAATCGAAGCCCGGCGTCACCCTCCTCCACTGCGTGGAGGACGCCAAGAGCGCCGTGCGCTGGTTCCGCCAGAATGCCGCCACGCTCGGCGTGGACCCGGACCGCATCGCCGCCGGGGGCGGCTCCGCGGGAGGCCACCTGGCCACCACCGCGGCGGTAGTGGAAGGCCTTGTCGGGGAGGGCGAGGACGCCGCGATCCCGGCCCGCCCCGACCTTCTCGTGCTCTTCAATCCCGTGATGGCCTACGAGCCGCTCGCCTCGCGCGATCCCGACAACAAGGAGGCGGTCAAGAAGGTCACGCCGAACCTCAACATCCGGAAGGGACAGCCGGACGCGCTGATGTGCTTCGGCACGGAGGACAAGCTCCTGGAAGGCGCCAAGGAATTCATGGCAAAATCCAAGGACCTTGGAAACCAGGTCGAGCTCTACCTGGCGGAAGGACAGGGGCACGGCTTCTTCAACAAGTCGCCCTGGAAAGAGCGCGCGCTCTACCGGGCCGACGAGTTCCTGGCCGCACACGGCTACGTCCAAGGCAAGCCGGCTTTGCAGCTCCCGCCGGAGGCACCGAAGAGGTAGGCCGGGAAAACACCTAGGGAAGGACACGCCTGTGTTTGATTTGACACTCCTTGAGAAGGGGTGATAGACTGCCCTTTCCTCAGTCGGCGCAAGAGCGTCGTCAACGGCCGGAGCCCCAGCCATGTCCCGCACGGAAGGATTCAACCAGCCCGACCTGTTCAATATCCTCCGGAAAAGCCAGGGGGCCCCGCCGCCTACGCCGCCGCCCGCGGCATCCCCGTCCCCCCAGC
>JAHFOU010000399.1 GCA_023261525.1 Planctomycetota bacterium
CCGTCGGCGGCCCCGGCAGCGCCGAGCAAGCTGGTCCCGCCGGCCCTCAAGAAGCGCATCCACCAGCGCCTGCTGGAGGAGCTGGACCTCAAGCACGTGGACTACACCCAGGCCAGCAACGCGGAGGTCCGCACCCGCACCGCCCAGGCCCTGACCCGCATCGTGGAGGACTTCGCCGCCGAGATCCAGGCCCCGCTGACCAAGGGCGACGTCATCCAGCAGGCCATGGACGAGGCCCTCGGCCTCGGCCCCCTGGAGGACCTCCTGGCCGAGCCCGAGGTGGACGAGATCATGGTCAACGCCTTCAACCGGATCTACGTGGAGCGCAAGGGCCGCCTCCACCTGACCGACCGCCACTTCTCGGACAACGACCACGTGATCCAGGTCATCCGCCGCATCATCGCCCCCATCGGGCGGCGCATCGACGAGTCCAGCCCCATGGTGGACGCCCGCCTCCAGGACGGCTCCCGCGTGAACGCCATCATCCACCCCCTGTCCCTCAAGGGGCCGACGCTCACCATCCGGAAGTTCTCGAAGACGCCCTACACCGCCGAGGACCTGATCCGCTTCGGCTCCCTGTCGCCGGCCATCGCGAAGTTCCTCCAGGTCGCCGTCGAGAACCGCCGCAACATCCTGATCTCCGGGGGCACCGGCTCGGGCAAGACGACCCTGCTCAACGTGGTGTCGGCCTGCATCCCCCGCGACGAGCGCATCGTGACCATCGAGGACGCCGCGGAGCTGAAGCTGGTCCAGGACCACGTGGTCAGCCTGGAGGCCCGCCCGCCCAACATCGAGGGGGTGGGGGAGGTCCCCATCCGCAAGCTGGTGATCAACGCCCTGCGCATGCGGCCCGACCGCATCGTGGTCGGCGAGTGCCGCGGCGCCGAGGCCCTGGACATGCTCCAGGCCATGAACACCGGCCACGACGGCTCGCTGACGACCGTGCACGCCAACACGCCGCGCGACGCCCTCAGCCGCCTCGAGACCCTGGTCCTCATGGCGGGCATGGAGCTTCCGGCCAAGTCCATCCGCCAGCAGATCGCCGCGGCGGTCAACCTCATCGTCCAGATCGCCCGCCTCTCCGACGGCACGCGCCGCATGACCAGCGTCACCGAGATCACCGGCATGGAGGGCGACGTCATCACGATGCAGGAGATCTTCACCTTCGAGCAGACCGGCATCGGGCCCGAGGGCAAGATCCTGGGACGCCTCAAGCCCACGGGCGTGGTGCCCAAGTTCGTGCACCGCCTGCGCCAGTCGGGGCGGAACATCGACCTCTCCATCTTCCAGGAGGGGGCCGAGGCCGGGAGGCCCGTGGCGTGATCGTCCAGATCGCCCTGGGGCTCGTCATCTTCGCGGCCGTGGCCTGCTTCATCTGGGGCGCGGTCCACATGCTGGGCGCCGTGGGGGCCCAGGCCGGGGCCAAGTACAAGGCCGGGGTCAGCGAGACCGCCGAGGCCGCCTGGCTGCGCATCACCCCGGACCAGGTCGTGGCGCTCTCCCTGCTGTCCGGCTTCGCGATGGCCCTCCTGGTCCTCCTCCTGTCCCAGTTCTGGATCCTGGCCTTCGCCGCCGGCCTGGCGGGCCTCTCCCTGCCCTCGGCCATGCTGAGGGTGGCCAAGCGCAACCGGGACGCCCTCTTCGGGGCCCAGCTCGTCGACGCCCTGGGCAACATGTCCAACTCGCTGAAGGCCGGCTTCTCCCTGCCCCAGGCCTTCGACCTCATCGCCCGTGAGATGCAGCCGCCGATCCGCCAGGAGTTCAGCCTGGTGACCCAGGAGATGCGCCTGGGCCTGCCCATGGAGAAGGCCCTGGGCAACCTCCTGAACCGGATGCGCAGCCAGGACCTGGACCTGGTCGTCAGCTCCATCGACGTCTCCCGCGAGGTGGGCGGCAACCTCACCGAGGTCTTCCAGAACATCTCCGGCACCATCCGGGAGCGCCAGCGCGTGGAGGGCAAGATCCGCATGCTCTCCGCCCAGGGGCGCCTGCAGGGCGTCATCATGACCCTCCTGCCGGTCGTGGTCGCGATCGCGATCGGCTTCGTCTCCCCGGGCTACATGGACCCGCTCTACGAGGAGAAGATCGGCTGGCTCCTCCTGGCCGTCATGGGGGTGATGCTGGTGATCGGGGGGTTTGTCATCCAGCGGATCCTGGCGATCGACATCTGACATGGCCTCCCTCCTCATCGCCCTGCTCGCCGGCGCCTCCGCCAGCCTGGTCATCTGGGCCGTCTGGATCCTCAACCGCGAGGTCGTGACCAGCGGGGAGGATTCCTTCGGCACCGAGGTGGAGGAGGTCGACCGGACGGCCGTGCGTCTGATGATGCCCTACGCCCGGGCCGCGGGGGCGGTCTTCCAGCGCCTGATCCCCGACGAGGCCGACCTGAAGCCGGGCCACCAGCCCCCGCCCCTGCTCCAGCTCAAGCGCTTCCTCTCGAAGCAGCTGCGCTACGCGGGCAACCCCGGCGGCATCCAGGCCGAGGAGTTCGTCGGGCTCATGGCCGTGGGCGGGGGGGGGCGGCCCTGGCCTGGGTCCTCCTGGCCCTGCT
>JAHFOU010000400.1 GCA_023261525.1 Planctomycetota bacterium
GATGTTCTCCGGGTCGAAGTAGGCGGGGTTCTTGGCGAAGCTGGCGCCGGCGGAATGTTCGATTCCCTGGTCCACCGGGAGGATGCTGATGTAGCCGGTGCCGCCGAGCCGGCCTGTGTTGAAGATCTGCTGCAGGCTCCGGAGCACCTGGGGGTTCCGATCGCTCTGGGCGAAGATGCGGTCGACGAAATCCGGGCCAGGGAGGTGGAGCTTGGCCTTGTCCACCTTGGGCTTGTGACCGAGGAGGCTCTCGGCCTGGGGGCCGAGGATCTGGGCGATTTTTCCGGCGCTCTCGGTGGCGGTGGCCATGTCGTGTTCAGACGGGGTTCATCCCGCCTCTCCTTCGCAGACGGTCATTAAACCAACGGCGGGAGAAGATATCCATCCCGGCGTGCGGGGTCAACTGTTCGAGAGGGGGCCGCAGCGAGAACAGGGTTTACCCTGCGCGGGACCGGTTCGTCCTATCCATGAATGCTCCACGGGTTTGCGCTGGCCCTGATCGTGCTCCGAGCGTCGCCCCCCTGCCAGGCCCGCGAACTCGTCGAAAGGTTGCGATCGGACGAGATCGAGCAGAGGGAGGAAGCGGCGCGCCGGCTCAGGGACCTGGGTGAGGGGGCGCGCGCCGACCTTGAAAAGGCATCCGGGGATCCCGACCCGGAGGTTGCGGGCCGTGCCCGGCACGTGCTTCGCCTGATCGAGGTCCGCGGGCGGCTGACCCCCAACCTGATGAATGCCATGCATTGCGTGGATGAGCGCCTGGCCGCAGGCGAGGGACGGCACTGGACCCAGGCATTCTTCGAAGCCCTCGAGTTGGAGGGGATTCAGACGGAGGACCTGGGCGGACTGTTTCCCGAGGTGGTTCAGGGGTTGGAGACGATCGATGAGAAGTATTCGCTTCTGCACGAGGTGCGTCGCCGGGGACTTGTTCCTGCTGCAAGGGGGATTCTCTGGCTGCTCGAGGACAAGGATGTGGGCACCTGCCGACAAGCTGCCCACGTGCTCCTGACGCTCGGCTGGAAGGAAGCGACTCCGGAGTTCGTCGCCCTTCTCAGGAGCGGCGATTACGACAAGAGGGCCATCCCCCGATGGGGCCTGAAGGGGATGGATCTGCGGCCCGTGATGAACGATATCCTATGCTTGCTCGAATCCGAGGACGAGGAGATCCGATCGAGCGCGGTCCGGGCGGTCGGAGACCTCGGAATCAGGGCTGCGGAACCGCGGCTCATCGAGATCCTGAAGCACGACTCGCGGGATGAAGACCTCCGGTGGGCTGTGGCCCTGGCCCTCGGAAAGCTGGCCCTGCCGGATACGGTTCGCAGCGTCATCCCCCTTCTCGGGTCTGCTGGGACGAACACCCGCTGGGGCGCCGTGAAGACCCTCGGTGAACTGGGGGATCCCGGCACCATCCCGGCGATCACCGCGCTCCTCGACGATCGGGAGGAATCGGTGCGCATCGCGGCCGCCGAGGCGCTCGGGAAGGTGGGGAATGGGGAATCGGCCCGAAAGCTCCTGGCCATTCTCCGGCAGGAGGACCGCGACGAACCTGAACGTCTGGCGATCCTGAAGGCGCTCGTGGAGCTGCGCGACATGGGTGCCGCGAGCGGCCTCGAGTCCCTGCTGAGGAGCCAGAGTTCCTGGGTCCGAAGGGACTCGATCTCAAGCCTGGGCAGGCTGGGAGCCACGAAGGCGACAGGGAAGCTTGCCGCATTCCTGGGACGAAAGGCGGATTATGACCGGCTCGATGAGCAACTGCCCGCCATCCTCGCCTTGGGCCGGATGGGAGCGAAGGACACCATCCCCCTGCTGGAATCTTTGATGGCGGCATCCGAGGAAGGAGTCGTCCTTTGGATGGCGGCCTCGAGTCTCTGCCGGATGGGGGTGCGGAAGTCGGCCGCGCCGCTACTTCGGGCTGCGGAGGATGCGTTGCATGGCCTGCGCAGTGGTCCGATCGATGATGAGGATGCGGAGTTCTGCCCGTTGAATCCGCTGAACGCCCTGCGGCAACCCGGCATCTGGGAGAAGCTGGGCAAGTCGCCCATCCCGGAAACGTGCAGGGGCACGATCCGGGAACTCCTGACGAGGGTCGCAGGGCGGGTTGGGCTGGGGCTGGAGGTCCCAGAGTCGCGGTACTGGAAAGAAGATATGTGGATGCGGAAGAGCGGGGTGATCCGGAGCCGTGCGGGGGAAGTGTCCGTCCTGCAGGCGCTGGAGGAGTTGCTCCCCGGTGAGCCCTTTTCCTTCATCCTCGAGGCCGACCGCATCCGCGTCCTCCCGACTCGGGATGCGATTGACATCTGGAAGGCCTGGACTGTCGGAGAGAAACTCCGATAGTGAAATCATATACCGATGGCGCCGTCGAAGCCGATCGGTATAATGCAGTGGCACGATGCGTACGACGTCCGGCCGTCCCGTTCGAAGAAGGTAGTTCCACGCCCGCCCGCGCGCCGGCGGGCGCATCTCTATCCCGCCTCACTTCAGGCCCCCGTAGCTCAACAGGATAGAGCACCGGATTTCTAATCCGGTGGTTGCTGGTTCAAGTCCAGCCGGGGG
>JAHFOU010000079.1:0-5211 GCA_023261525.1 Planctomycetota bacterium
CCCGGAGCTGGCCGGGGACCCGAGCTTCGTGGAGCGCTTCCTGCGCGAGGCGAGGTACCTGGCCCGGATGCGCCACCCCAGCCTGGTCACCATCCACGACGTGGTCACCTCGGGACCCGTGCCGTACCTGGTCATGGAGTTCGTCGACGGCCCCACCCTGGGCCAGCGCCTCTCGTCCGGAGGCCGCCTTCCCTGGGAGAGGACGAAGGCCCTGCTCGATCCTATCCTCTCGGCCGTAGCGGCCATGCACGCGGCCGGGCTGGTGCACCGGGACCTCAAGCCGGGCAACATCCTGCTGGACGCCGAGGGCCAGCCCAAGGTCATGGACTTCGGGCTGGCCAAGGACGCCACGGAGGCCGCGCTCACCCAGTCCGGCGCCATCCTGGGCACCCCGGAGTACATGTCCCCGGAGCAGGCCAAGGGGGATCCGGTGAGCCCCGCCTCGGATGTCTACAGCCTGGGGGTGATGGCCTACCACATGGTCACGGGCAGGCCTCCCTTCCAGGGGCCGAGCACGGTGGCCACCCTGCGCATGGTCTGCCAGGACGACGCGGCGCCCCTGGAGAGGGCCGTGCCGGACCTGCCCGCCGAGGCCTGCGCCTGGATCCGGCGGGCGATGTCCAAGGACCCGGCTTCGCGTTTCCGGGACGCGGCCGAGGCGCTGAAGAACCTCCGGGAGGGCGACGCGAGCGGATTTCGAGGCGAGCCGGAGCCGCGGACGGCGAAGGCCGCCTCGTCCCTCGCAGGCGCGGCAGGAGGCCGCGCCGAGAATGAGCGAGCGTCGCCCTCCCGGAGATGGATCGTGCTGGCCGGCGGGATTGCGGCTGTCCTCCTGCTGGCCCTGCTCCTCAGGCACCGGGAGAAGCCCCTGCCCCCGGCCGTCCTGAACGGCCCCGGCGAGGCCTCCCTGCGGGGCGGCCTGAGGGCCGTCCGGTCCACCCCCGACGGCGGTCATGAAGTGGTGCTGAGCGTCGACGGCAGGGACCGCACGATCGCCGTCCCGGCCGGCGCCAAGGCCGAACTGACCCTGGAACCCTAGAGACCCCGAGAGGACCCCCCCCCCATGCTGCTCAACCTGGCCCGCGTGCTCTTCATCCTGGCCTGCATGGCCCTGGGGGTCCTGCTGGCCTCCGTGGCCCAGGACTCCAGGCTGGCCGGTGCCCTCCTGGGCGGGGCCCTGGGCATCGTCGTCATCGGATTGGAGTTCGGCGTGGCCCGGCGCTACGCCTCCCAGGTCCCCACCCTGATCCTGGGCCTCGCCCTGGGTTTCGTGGCCGCCCAGCTGGCCTCGCCCGCCGCCCACAACATCCCCTGGGTGAGGTCCCAGTCGGCGGACGCCCAGGCCCTGGTGGACGTCTTCCTCATCCTGCTCTTCTCCTACCTCGCCGTGGCGGTCATCGTGCAGACCAAGGACGAGTTCAAATTCTCCATCCCCTACGTGCAGTTCCGCCGCGAGGGGCGGGGTCGCCGGGCCCTCCTCCTCGACACCTCGGCCCTGATCGACGGGCGCATCCTGGAGATCGTCTCCAGCGGGATGCTGGACGCCCCCCTGCTCCTGGCCCGCCCCGTGCTCCTGGAGCTCCAGACCGTGGCGGACTCCACGGACCGCCTCAAACGCACCCGCGGCCGCCGGGGCCTGGACGTCCTCCAGCGCCTCCAGGCCAACCCCCGCCTGGAGGTCCGCCTGGACGAGGCGATGCGCCAGGGCGGGGAGGACGTGGACCAGCATCTCGTGCGCTTGGCCAAGCGCCTGGACGCCCGGCTGGTCACGACGGATCTGAACCTGGAGAAGGTGGCCCAGGTGGAGGGGGTGGACGTCCTGAACGTGGCCTCCCTGGCCAATCTCCTGAGGCCCGCGGTCCTGGCCGGGGAGGTCTTCGAGCTCCGCCTGGTGAGGCCCGGGGACGAGCCGGGCCAGGGCGTGGGCTTCCTGGAGGACGGGACCATGGTGGTGGTGGAGGGGGCCCGTGAGCGGGTGGGGCAGACGGTCCACGCCACGGCGACGAACACCCTGCAGACCAGCGCCGGCCGCCTCGTCTTCGCGAAGCTCGCCTAGTGCTGGTCCCCCCCGGACTGGAGGACGCGCCACCCAGGGTACGGCGGGCCCTGGGCTGGTCGGCTGCGGAAGGCACCCTGTTCTCGGTGATGGACGGGCTGGCGGGCCCTGGGCTGGGCCTCTACGCGGTGGCGCTGGGCATGCCGGACCTGGTCGTGGGCCTCCTGGGCTCCCTGCCCTGGCTGGCCGGCTCCCTCTCCCAGCTCCTCTGCCCCTGGCTGGAGCAACGCTTCGGGAGCCGCAAGCGCGCCATCCTGGCCGGAGGCCTCGTCCATGCCCTGGCCATGGCCGCGATCCCCTGGGTGGAGTCGGTCCCCCCGGGGACGCCCCGGGCAGCGGCCCTCCTCGCCGTCGCCTGCCTGTCCCTCGCCGGCTTCCTGGTGACCGTGCCCCTCTGGGCCTCCTGGATGGGCGACCTCCTTCCCCCCCTTGCCCGGGAGCGCTGCATGGCCTGGAGGGCCCTGCCGGCCCAGCTCGGCATGGCCGCCGGGGTCCTGGCCATGGGCGAATGGATGCATGCCCATGAGGGCGCGGGCCGGGGGACGCTGGAGGCCTTCCGGACCCTCTTCCTGGTCGCCGCGGGCTTCCGCCTCGCCGGCCTCGTCTGCATGGCCCTCCAGTACGAGCCTCCCGCCCGGGAGGAGCGCCGCAAGGAAGCGGAGTCCGGATCCGTCCCCGTTCCCGTCAAGGGCCTCGGCCGGGTGGCCGCCTTCTTCGCGGTCTTCCATCTGGTCCTCTTCGTCTCGGCCCCCTATTTCAACCCCTACATGAGGATGGCGGGCCTGGACTACCGCCGGATCTCCTGGATCCTGGCCGTGAGCTTCCCGGTGAAGATGCTCTTCCTGCCCGCCTGGGCGCGGGCGGCCTCCCGCTACGGGAGCCGCCGGGTCATCCTGGTCTCGGGGATGCTGACCAGCATCCTGCCCCTGCTCTGGGCCGTGCCCGGGGGCTGGGCCTACCTGGTGGGCGTGCAGGTGCTCAACGGCATGGTCTGGGGCGGCATCGAGCTCTGCGAGATCCCCTACCTCCTGTCCCTCATGACGCCCCAGGAGTGCACCCGGAGGATGGCGGGGTACTTCTCGCTCAGAAGCCTGGCGGACTGCCTGGGGGCCCTGGGCGGGGACTTCTCCATGGGACGGGCGAGGGCCTGGGGCTGGTCGGCCAGCGCGGGGCTCTACCGGTACGCTTTCCTGCTCTCCGGCCTGGGCCGTGCCGTGGCGGTCCTGGCGGCCGCGAAGTCCCTGCCGGAGACCGCGCCCGAGTCGCGCCGGGCGGGGCCCTGGCGCCTGGCCGGCCAGGTGGCCGCCTTCCGCTGAGCCGGCCCTACTTCTTCTGGCGGATCTGCTCCTCGAACTGGGCCACCTGGGGCAGGACAGCGTCCTCGGGGTACTCCAGGGTGTAGGCGAAGCGGAGGGTCCTGGACTCCCCCGGGCCCACCGTGAGGTCCCAGCGGGCCACGCCCCGCTCATTCTCCTGGGGTTCGGGCTTGAGGGTGCGGATCCGTACCGAGACCTGGTCGTCCTGGGAAACCGGGAAGGATTCGTGGATGGCGATCCGGGCCTCGGCGGCGCGGAAGTTCTCCACGGTGACGACGTAGGCGACCTCCAGGCGCTTGCGCTTCGAGAAGAAGGCCTTCGAGCTCTCCCGGCCGTCCAGCTCCCGGGAGACCTTGATCCGCTCGTCCACGCCCAGGGTGACCGAGGCGGATTCCCCCGGCGCGACGAAGTCCAGGGTGGAGCTCCCGACCAGGTCGGGACCGATGAAGATGCTGGCCTGGCCCGGCAGGAAGGGGACGGCCAGGGGGTTGGTCACCTGGCCGGTCACGTAGGTGTTCTGGGAGCGCTGGGGCACGGCGTGGAAGGTCAGCTGCATGGGCAGGGTCTCCAGGGCCAGGGTCACCCGGTGGGGGTGCCCGTCGCTGGCCACGCTCTCGGGGCGGGCCACCTTGAAGACGGCGGAGGACCTGCGCTTCTCGGCGCTCTCGAAGACCAGGCGGACCTGCTCGTTGTTGTCCAGCAGGAGCTGGTGGGCCTTCTGCAGGCCGTTGACCCGGTTGGAGTATTGGTTCTTGAGGTTGGTGCAGGGGTTCCAGGAGCTCAGGGTCTGCTCCTCCTCGGCAACCTGCCCCTGGACCGCGGCCGGCGCGGCACCCAGGAACCAGGGCTGGGGCTCGGGCGCCCGCATGCGGACGGCCGGGCTGGCCGCCGACAGGGTGAGGACGGCGGCATTCCAGTCCTCCCCGGTGGCCTGCTGGATCACGGCGTGGTAGGTCATCTCCAGGGTCCCGTGCTCCAGGTCGGCCCGGGCGTCGTAGGCGGGGAACCACAGGGCGCCCGGCAGCATGTAGGAGAGGCTGAGCTCCACCTCCCCCGGGGCCTGGATGTCGAGGACCGCGGTCACCTCTTTCTGCTCCAGGCGCGCGCCGCTCCTCAGCTGCTCCAGCTCGCTGCGCTTGGCGTTCAGGGCCGGCTCCAGCTCCTGGAGGGCGGCCTGGGCCTTGCGGACCCTCTCTGCGCCCTTGATCCGCTCGTCGGTCAGGAACTCGAGGACCGCGCGGTAGTCCTGGACGTTGGGTCCCGCGCCCTGGTCCCGTCCCAGGTCCCGGGAGATGCGCTCGCTCTTGGACACCTGGACGGAGTCCAGGAACTGGCGGCCCGACTCGATGACCGTAAGGATATCACGCTGCTCCCGGAGGCGCTCCCCCAGGACCTGGAGCTCGGCCTCCAGCTTCCGGACCGCCTCCTCCTGGTGCTGGGTCAGGAAGGTCTTGCGGGCCTGGAGGGACTCCAGGCGAGCGGGGCCGGAGAGCTTGAGCCTCAGCGAGGCGTCCTCCAGCTCGGAAGGCAGTCCCGGGAAGACGAGGGTCCTCAGGCCCTTGTCGGCGGCCTGGGCCTTGGCCGTGCGCGAGACCAGGGCGCGGTCGAGGTAGACCGTGACCGCCTCGATGCGGGAGGCGACCGCGGTTTCGGCCGTCGGCTCCTGGGCCGCCTCGCTGGCGGGGCCGGAGAGCACGGTAAGGGCGGCGAAGAGGGCGAGGGCGGGCATCTTCATGGGGCGTTCTCCTTTCGGAGCATGCTAGCGCGCTTCCCTCGGCCGGGGTGTAAAGAGGGGGTAAATCCCTCTCAGGCGGGCAGGCGGAAGAGGCGCCGGGCGTT